>NZ_OY730238.1:300000-379920 GCF_963422545.1 uncultured Flavobacterium sp. | reverse complement strand
CGAAAGAGATGGTTTGTCTGAAGAAATTCTTGAAAAAGCAGACGGTTTTCTTAAAATCCCAATGGTTGGTTTTACAGAGAGTTTAAATATTTCGGTTTCGGCTGCAATTATAATTCAAAACCTAACAAACAGATTGCGTAATTCAGCTATTAACTGGCAATTGTCAGAAGATGAAATTCTGGAGAAACGTTTGGCTTGGGCCAAAAACTCAATTAAAGATATTAAGCGAATTGAAGCGCGATATTTCGAGGAGAATCCGAGATAGAGAGTTTGCCACGAATTTCACGAATTTCCACGAATTAATTGATTTAAAAAATTTGTGATAATTCGTGAAATTCGTGGCGAAAAAAAAACTTAGAACCTTAGCGTCTTAGTTCCTTAGAACCTTTAAAAAAAAACTATCTTCCAAAAGAATCATAATTATCTTCGGCATATTTTTCAAAACGTTTTAATAATACAATATTCTCTTTTTCTACAGACGTTAACTGATCGTCAACATTTGTCGAAACCGGAATATACCATTCAACATCATCAAAAAACTGACGAACTTTTTTGGTTTTAAAAGTAAGACCGTGTCTGGCAAAAATGGTATTTCTAAGAATTTCTAAATCTATCTTTTTTAAGTTTTTAACATCAGATTCTTTTAGTTTTTGTGTTGAAGAATTGATTTTTAAAATGCTTCCAGATGCCATTCTGTATACATTTTCAAAATAGGTTTCGGTTTTTGTAGTGTCTTTTGTTTCTTCACCTTCATTCTCTTCTTCATAAGTTACTTCCTCTTCTTTTGGATTTTCATAATCAACATACATACTGTTATCCGGAAGCATTACAGTAGGATCATATTTAAATTGTTTTTTAAACAGTTCAAATTTTCTTTTACGAACTTCTTTTTTAGGATTATTAGCTGTCCAGGTTCCTGTTAAGAGTGTGTCATTTTTTATTTCAAAATCAAAAACGCCGTCATTTTTATCATCTCCAGGTTCATTAAGTATAAAATGAACCGTATTTCCGTCTGTTGTTATTTTACCTTTAAGCGGTCTGTTATTACCTGCAACTATACTTTGTCCCGTAACTTCTGTTTCGGTAATTTTTTTGATAACGATATTGATCTTATTACTATATCTTTCTTTTTGTGGCTGGGTTGTGTCACGTTCAGCAACAACAAAATCACCAACCCATGAACCGTATAAATCGGTTCTGATTTCTTTGGGCATTTTGTTATCAGCACTGATTTTAGGCTGTTTTTCTTTAGAGTTACACGAAAAAAGCGAGACGGCTAAAAATAAATAAAGAAGGTTTTTCATTTTTTTGATTGATAGTAAAGATAATATTCAATGATTAATAAATTCGGAATCCATCCTAACCAAGCAATTATTTGGTATAAATCCATTGGCGCTGGATGAAACAAATATACAAGAATAACCTTCCAAAAACGTAGGGTAACGGCAGAAAATGTTAAAGCAAAACTTCGCAGCATAAATGCCTTGTGTTGTGCAATTTCTTTGTTTTTAATGAAGAGAAAACCTTTTAAAGTAAAGTAAAACCATAGAATAGATAAAGTGATAAAAGATATTTTAGAATAAAATCCACCATTAGCAAAAAAGCCAATAAATAAACCCGAAGGAGCACTTAAAAACAAAACTACAAAAACATATAGCTTTCCAAGATTTCTATGCAGAAGAGGATAATTTTTTAAAAGAGTATTATTAAACTGAAAAAATCCCGAAAGCAAAACAAAAATCGCCGAATAAACATGAATGTAAAAGAAGGTAATGTAATATGGAGTTTCAGAAACTTCCGTTTGTTTAATTTGGAGAAAAGCAGCATCGTTTTTTAGCGGAATGTACTGCCAGGTTAGTTTAAGCATTAAAATAAAGAAATAACTAAAACAGATTGTCCAAATTAGTAGTAACGAAAACTGAATTTTTTTTCTCAATTCTTTCTTGTAAAAGGTTTATTAGTGACCAAATATAAAAAATCCCCAACCACTTTTTGGTAATTGAGGAAGTTTTCTGCCACGAATTACATGAATTGCCACAAATTTTTAAATCAATTAATTCGTGAAAATTCGTGTAATTCGTGGCAGAAAAAAATCTTATAACCTTTATCTACTTTTTTAAGAATAAAATAAATCCAAGAATACTAACAATCAAAATAGTTAATGCTGCCAAAACCATTGTCAGATCGCGAATGTTTTTTCCAGCCCAATCCATGAATAAAAATTTGTGGAAAATAGCAAATGAATAACCTTCGACCATATCTGAGCTTTTTACTACGGCTGCTAATCTTGAAGTGGCAGTTTCTATGAAATAAGTAGCTTTTTCAGGAGTATCATACGCCAGTTTTACAACAGGTAATCTTTTGTTGACAAAGCCATATTCTCTGCTTTCGAAATCAGTTAAAACTTTAGATTCTAATAATTTTGCATTTTCTAAGGAAGTTTGTGGTTCATCTGAACTTTGATCCATTTCACAACAAGCTGCTTTTGGTGTGCCATCGGTAAAATAATAAGCCAGAAACTCAGCATATTCAATATCAATGTTTGGAGTTATTTTATTGGTTGTTGCATTGATATAAACTACTTCAGATTTTTTATTTTCTTTTTTATTCCATTTTGAGTTAGAATCAGCTTTTGGTTTTTTGAATTTTTTGTTTTCTTTTTCCAATAATTGACAACGGTAATACGTGGTATCGTTTAAAGTAATAATACTCGCATTTTGAAAACGTGTCCAGTCTAAATTTAAAGTATTATTGGCTACGGGAATTTCTTTGGTCTCAAAAGTTGGTTCGTAAACCATTTGCGATAAAGTATACGGATTCCATTTTGTAGTGGCATGATATGCACCACTAAAAGCAAATGTTAAAGTAAAAAGCGAAACCCAAATCCCAATTTGACGATGGTATTTTCTAAGTCCTTTTTTAGGTTGTAAATTATCTGTTTTTTTGAATTGTTTCCATAAGAAACCATAAATTAAGATTCCGCTCAAGGCAGAAAATCCAATTATGGACAATAAGAAAATCATCGTAATGATTCGGATACTGTTATTGGTGATGGCATCGATAAATGACCAGTTATGGAATGTGTCGAAAAACCAAATAAAAGCTTGTCGTGACGTTGGGTTATAAGTTGCCAGTTTACTTGAAGAAGTTTCTACATAAACCTGCATGGCATCATCGCGGTCAAAACTAAGTTTATAAACAGGCAAATAACGATTTACATATTTGTATTGCGAAGTAAATTCGGTTACAAGTTCACTCTTTTTTACCACGCTTTTTTGATCGTCTAAGAAATATCGCGAAAGCCATTCGGCGTATTTTTGATCTCCGTTTTCGAGTTTTTTAGTGTTCGAAGCATCAAAGTACAACAAATCTCCAGTGATTGTTTTTACCTGGTAAAAAGTAGCATTATTAAAAGAAACGATTCTAAAATTTTTGAATTCAGAGATGTTGTTTTTTTGTAAAACTTTCTGAATAGAAAATTGCAATTGATTTTTATCAATAATTTGCTGTTCCAGTTTATCACGGGCAATTTCAGGTTTAAAAAAATGCGCCATAAACGGATGCATCAAACCAGATAATGTCCAGAAAATTACCGGAATAATTGTAATTAAACCAATAGCACGATGCCATTTGTACATGTGTTGCTTGATTTTCTTGACGATCTTAGAATCTTTTTTTTTATACTTCTTTTCTTTTATTTCTTTGCTCATATTTGAGTTCTTATGATTTATATATGTTTTTTAGCCACAGATTACAGGATTAGAATGATTTTTTTTTTAATAATCTGTGTTAATCATTTTAATCTGTGGCAAAAAATATTGGCAAAAACTTATTTTTTTAATGAAAAATTATACTGTATCCCAAATACAAAAGTTCTTGGAGCAGCAGCCGTATAAGTTGGTTGCGCATTTGCGGTATTAGCTCTTGAAACGTTGTAGGCGTATAATTTATCGGTTAAATTAAGTACGTTTCCGTAAACTTCAATTCGTTTCCATTGATAACCAACTCTTGCGTTAAATATGTTGTAACCACTATATTTTACGGTATTGATCTGGTCTTGATAATAACTTCCCACAAGTTGCCACTCTACAGAAGTTCTTAGATTCGGAAGCCAGTTTGGATAATAACTAACCTCAGAATTTCCAGACCATTTTGGGGCAGCAGGCATTTCTTTTCCGTTTAAATCCTGAATAGGATCGCTTGATTTGTCCGAAAGTTTGAAATCTATATAAGTGTGTTGTGCATAAGTTCCGCCAAGACGAATGTTGAATTGTTTTGAAGGTCGGTATGAAGCTCCAAATTCAATTCCTTTATGACGGGTTTCTCCGGCTGAACGATAATCAGTTGAATTATCGGCAAGTTTGATATTTAAAAGTTCATTTTTCCCTTCCATATAATAGAGCGCATAATCAAAATTTAATTTGTTTTGAAGGAAAGAAAGCCATCCGCCAACTTCGTAATTATTGAAAGTTGCAGGTTCCAGATTATAATAAAAATCAGCAGGAACGCCTGTTGTTCCGCCAGTTCCGGGTTTTGTTCTAAAAATAGAGGTGATTCCCGGAGGCGCAAAACCTTGTGAATAATTGCCATAAAAACCGGCATATTCAACCGGATTGTAATTTGCACCTGCTTTAAAAGTCATTTTGTCATAAACCTTGCTTCCAGTAGATTTGTCTAAAGCATTTTCATAATTGACTTTCATGTTGTCGTAACGACCGCCAACAGTGATAACTAATTTTTCTATCGGATTAAAACTCAGTTGTGCATATCCAGCTGTGTTGAAAATATCAGCAGTATAATCGGCCAGTTTTGAATCCGGATGCTCGGCAATAATCTCATAAGAATCTACAGTTTGTTTTCCCGGCGCTCCCGGATTTAAGTTTGCTTTTAAATCAATTACATAAGACCAATAAGTAACGGGAGAATAATCGTATAATGCTCCAGCAACCAGTTTGGTTTTTAAGAAATCGAATTTTTGAGTATGCTGCCCAATAGCGCCATAACTTTTAAAATTGTTCGAATTTACTTCACCTTTTGCTGTTGTAGGATTTACAGTTGGACTCCATTTAATTCCGTAAGAAGGATTTTGACCTAATTTATTGTCTCTTAAATAAGCTGTAATATAACTGCTTGAATTGCTGTTCCAGTCATGTTCTAATGTTAATCGTGTTCGTAAAGCATCAGATTTTCTATAAGTGAAATTAGAAGTGCTTTTGTATGTTCTGTTGTTAAAAGCATCTTCGTTTACCGTTCCGCTCATGTCTGAATAATATTTTCCATACATCGTATTACTAATCAATCGGGTAGAAGGTGAGATGTTATAATCGATTCTCGCGTTCAGATTGTCTTTGTTGTAGTCAGAATAAGCCATCCAGCCATTTTCCTGCAAACTTGAAATTCCGGCAATATGAAAACCAACTTTACCAATTGTTGCTCCACCGGCAGCCTGAAATCTTCTGTAACCATAATTATCTGCCTGAACGCCAAATTTAAATTCCGGATCAACAGGTGGTTTTAGCGAAATTAAATTAATCGTTCCACCCACAGCTTCCGGGCCGTATAAAGAAGAAACGGGACCTTTTACAACTTCAATACTTTGCAAATTATATTGATTGATTTCTAGTAAAGAATTGTGATTGAAGATTCCCATTGGGCGAATTGGCAAGCCATCTTCCAGATATAAATAATAAGCATTGGTTGTCATTGGCTGACGAATCGACATCATGTGTTGTTCGTTTCCTAAATTAACCATCAAGACTCCCGGCGTTTTATTGATAATTTCGTAAACCGCCGTGGCTTTGGTTTCGTTGATTGTTTTTGCTGTTATTTTACTAATAGCAACGGGAGTTTCTTTGCGTAAAGTAGCGGTACGATTGGCTGTTATAAAAACGTTTTCCAGTTCTTGAGATTTTGTTGTGTCTCTTTCTGCTTTATTCTGTGCTAAAACACATTGCCCTATGATTAATAGCGTTAGGTATATTTTTTTCATTATAAATTATATAAATTTTAAAAAGTAACATGTCTTTTTCTGGTTTTTAAGCAAGAAAAAGTATGACTGAATTTATATAAAATAGGATGGCGGATGAAAAGTAGCGTTCGAAACTGAAATTGGTTTTTTATCAAAATAAGCAAAAAGGACTGTTCTTGATTCTATTGGCACAATCAATTTAAAATTATTGGCAGTGCTGTTTTGAATGTAAACAACTTCTGCTTTTTCTTTTAGATTGTCTTGCATCTTTTTTTCGTTGTCAGCGTATTTTTTTAAACTTTTCTGAAGTTCGCATCGTCCGTTACACGAATTAAAAATCATTTTGCGTTGTACACAAATGGTTTTTGAAATTTCGTCCTGATTTAATTTGAATTTGGTATAAACAAAGAAACTGCCAAATGATGGCACCAAAAGCATAAAGGAAAGAAATATGATTATGATTTTTTTCAAAGTCTGTTTCGTTGTTTTAAAGTTGTATTTAATGATTAGAGTGTATAATTCAAGTTTATACTCCATCTGTAATTAGCTTCCATATTGCCATTTGATAAATTTTGGCTGATAGGCAGCATTGCATTTATACCAACCGAAAATTTATCTTTTCCGGCTTCAATGCCAAATTTTCCAAATAAAATATCGCCTGCCGTATTAGGCAAATCCAAACTATGTTGTTTGTTGGTTTGATATACTTCGCCTGCCAAACCAGCTTGTGGAACAATTTGAACCGATTTTAAATCAAATAAATAAAAGAAGGTTCCCGCATAATTAAACTGATCGCCGTATTGGTAATTTTTGCTGTTCTCGGTTTTGAAAATATAATTAAGCGTAGTGTTTAAACCCAGGTTTTTGTGCTTAATCACATATTCCGAAACCAAAGGAAAATCCCAACTTCCGGTTCCTAATTGAAAACTTTGATTTACACTTCCTAAATTATTGGCTTCTGTAAATTTTCCAGTCGGAATTTTAACACCTCCGCCAAGGTTTATTTTATGGGTAAAAAACGTGCTGTCTTTTTTTGTTTCAAAAACCGTATACAAAGCCATCACGGTAATATCTCCTAATCCTGAAATGCTTTCAGTTCCCGCAGTTAATTCTCTCTCATGAAAATGATAAGGTACTAAAGCCGAAATCTGAATTTTCTCCGTAACGGGAATTCTTGCCCAAGCCTGAATAGTATTAAAGTTTTCATCGATCCAAGGCGAATTGGCAAAGATTCCGTCGCGACTTGTATAACTTTGTTTGAAGTATCTTAAACCTACAAAATTATTGTTCAACATCGAACTAAAACCCATACTTCCACCACTTGCAGAACAGCCACAAGCATCACAATCAAAATCTTCCATCATTGCCAAACGCTGAAAAGTGAACGCCGAAATACTATCTTTTACTGTAAAACTAAAGGCTGAGAAACCAACCAAAAGCGTAAACATTATTGTTAATTTTTTCATTTTAATTATTTTTAAGAGCTGATCCCGCTTTCGGCTATATCTTTTTTGGGGTGAAGAAAAATCACCCCAAAAAAGGATACCGCCTCTATCGGGGCTAGGGCTCCAGTTTTCATTATAACTTTATTTTTTGCCACTTCTGATCGCTATCAGGATAAATTGCTTTTTAATCTGTGTTGATCCGTGCAATCCGTACAATCTGTGGGCTAATTTCTTTTAAAATTCTGAAAAACGTTTATCTGTCAAATATTGATTGTCAGTCAACGTTTTCAGGAAAGCTATTATTTGTTTTTTATCTGTTTCAGAAAGCGCAATTCCTAATTTCCCATTCTGTTTTAATATTGGATCTAAAGTTGCCGAAGATTCTATTCCGCTTGCATAATGATCTAAAACGCCTTCAAGAGTTCCAAATCTTCCGTCATGCATATAAGGTCCTGAAACTTCTACGTTTCGTAAACTTGGCACTTTGAATTTGTAATAATCACTTGCTAATTCAGTTACTTTGTAACGGCCAACATCATTTACCATTGGGTTTACAGCAAGACCATTATTACGAAATGAATTATCGGTTTGTAAGTCTGTTGCGTGACAAGACGCGCATTTTGATTTAAACAAATTGTATCCTGCTAATTCATCTGAGGTCAAAGTTCCGCCAGATTCATTTCGTCTGTATTTGTCAAATTTTGAATTAGACGAAACGATCATTACCATAAATTGCGAAAGTGCTTTAAGCATGTTTTCGGTTGTAATTGCGCCATCATCAAAAGCTTGTCCGAATAGTTTTTGATAATCTTTATCGGCTTTCATCATTTTTAATATGGCATTCAAATCACCATTCATTTCAATAATACTCGTCAACGGAATTATGGGTTGTAAGTCTAAATGATCTGCCGCTCCATCGTACATAAATGTGGTTTGATACGCCAAATTCTGAATCGATGGCGTGTTTCGTGTTCCTTGAGCATTATCTACGCCATGACTTACAGTATGTCCGTGATGTGTAAAAGCATTGGCTTGTATGTGACAAAACCCGCAGGAAACAACTCCATCAGAAGCTAAACGTCCGTCATAGAACAGTTTTTTACCCAATTCAAATCCTTTTTCTGTTGGCGGATTCAGTGCAATATTGTATGCTAAATCAGGAAAATTAGATGGAACTTTAAATTCTAAAGGAATGTTTACATACTTGTCATCCTGATCAGAACAACTCCATAACAACGGAAGGATTAACAATAGAAAATGTTTTATTTTCAGCATGATTTTTTGTTTATTAGAAGTACAAAAGTTGTAGTATAGCCCCGATTGCAGTGGAAATCCTTTTTATCCGCCGCCGCGGATAAAAAGATTGAAACGTAAAGCGGGACGTTATTTCTGTGAAACCTTAACTTTTGTGCTCCTGAAAATAAAATTAGTCGTTATGTACGTGGTCAACTCTAAACATTGCGCTAATGTTTTGGGTAATTAATGGCAAATTAGCTCCGCCCATAATCATTGCACCCATTCCGCCGGCATTGTTGTCAGAAAGTTTGATTTTGTTTTTTCCGTCAATAATTTTAGACAAGTCTGTAATTAAGTGAACTTCGGGAGTAATTGTAGTACGAACCAAAGCTTTTGTTGGCATATCAACAGTTACTTCGGTATAGTTGTAATCTGTTCCTGTTTTGCCGGTGTGAATCATAAAAGAAGTTGGAGTAGTGACGGTTGGAGATGTAAAAGTACCTTCGAAAGCAAGGAATTTATAACCTGCTGCCCAAGACCACAACATTCCTGCTTTATCAGCCTGCGCAAGAAAATCACCCTGACCTGCTGCTCCTAATTTCCACTGCTCCTCATCAACTCCAATTCCGAATTTTACTTTTATGTAATCTCCCGCAGGAACATCTGTAAGTTCGAATTCGCGCCCAGCTGCAGTTGATTCATCAGCAATAAAATAACTTTTGCTTTTAGGATATGTAAAAGTAGTTCCGTCGGCTTTTGTCAAAACGACATTGCTAATAATGTACTTAATAGTACTGATTTTTAATACTTCATTGTTAGAAGTTGTATTTCCCTGAGTGTTTAAAATAAGATCGTTTGCGCCGTAAGCGTTATCAAATTCTAAGATAATTTTTCCGTTTCCTGAAACCGTATTGCTGTTATCATCACTTGAACATGAAACCAGAGATATAGCCATTGCTACAATAGCGAATGCTTTGTATAAAGTATTTTTCATTTTATGAATTTTATATAATTTTAAATTTAGAATGTGTGTAAACACGTTTTCATTGTTTTGAGAACAACGAAAAAATCATCTCAATAGAAAATTGAAATGTGATTTAAAAATTATATAAAATAGGATGGAGGGCGAAAAGTAGCAGTTGAAACTGAAATTGGTTTCTCATCTAATGAAGCAAAAACTTTTTCTTTTGATTCTATTGGTGTTACTAATTTGAAATTATTTGTAGCTGTACTTTGAATGTAAACAACTTCTGCTTTTTCTTTCAGGTTGTTTTGCATTTTCTTTTCGTTATCAGCGTATTTTTTTAAGCTTTTTTGAAGTTCGCAACGTCCGTTACAGGTATTAAAAACCATTTTTCGTTGTACACAAATGGTTTTTGAAATCTCATCCTGATTTAATTTGAATGAGGTATAAACAAAGAAACTGCCAAATGATGGCACCAGAAGCATACAGGAAAGAAATATGATAAAAAACTTCTTCAAGGGTTTATTTCGTTGTTTCGATTGCAAAAATACATTTTATTCTTTTTAATTATTGTGATTTTTATCATTTAACATAAAAAAGCTTTTTTTGAGTCTCAGTACCGAAACTGAAAACTGTGACTGAAAACTTTTTTAAATAGACAAACCCGACAGGTTTTAAAAACCTGTCGGGTTTGATGTATATAATTTAGAATATCAGTCTGTAAACTGCGACTGTAAACTGTAATTTATTTAACAAGAACCCAAGCACCAGAAGCGATTAAAGATTCTGCTTTTTTAAATTTCATTTCTTCAGTTTTACCAGTTGTAACTTCCTGAACTGTTACAGTATCATTACGGTTGATTTTTGGCATATCTCTCACAATGGTTTCAGTAACCTGACGTTGTTGTGTTTCTCCAGCTTCGCGATTAATGTCTTCGCTGTTTACAATTTCATCTTTGCTCAATTTGAAGTTTTCTTTTTGACGTACTTCTTTTGCTTCGTGAATTTCAGGAACATTTTGAGCAGGTAAATCACCTTTGAATAAGAATGAAATAACTTCTTTGTTAACGTTGTCCAACATTCCTCTAAACAAATTAAAAGCTTCTAATTTGTAAATAAGCAATGGATCTTTTTGTTCGTGAACGGCTAATTGAACAGATTGTTTCAATTCGTCCATTTTACGTAAGTGTTTTTTCCAGGCTTCATCAACGATAGAAAGTGTGATATTTTTCTCGAAATCAGCAATTAACTGAGCGCCTTCGCTTTCGTATGCTTTTTTCAAATCAGTAACAACATTCAAAGTTTTGATTCCGTCAGTAAATGGAACTACGATACGCTCAAAATGATTGTTTGGCTCTTCGTAAACTCCTTTAATGATTGGGAAAGCTTCTCTTGCACTTCTTTCTGTTTTTTCAGTATAGAAAGCCAGAGT
Organism: uncultured Flavobacterium sp.; assembly: GCF_963422545.1. Classification (NCBI taxonomy): domain Bacteria; kingdom Pseudomonadati; phylum Bacteroidota; class Flavobacteriia; order Flavobacteriales; family Flavobacteriaceae; genus Flavobacterium; species uncultured Flavobacterium sp. The sequence continues at coordinate 368,875 of NZ_OY730238.1, read as the reverse complement.
CTCTTTGTATATTTTTCCAGTGATTTCGATGTCAGATAATTTCGAGAAATCAGCTTCTGAAATTGGAGACGTGATTGAGAAATAACGAATCAAATCAAATTCGAAATTTTTGAAATCATTAACCGGTTTGTTTTGACTTACGATCAATTCGCAAGTGTCGTACATCATATTAGCGATATCCAGTTTCAAACGCTCACCAAATAAAGCGTGACGACGACGTTTGTAAACTACTTCACGTTGAGAGTTCATAACGTCATCATATTCTAATAAACGTTTACGAACACCAAAGTTGTTTTCTTCTACTTTTTTCTGAGCACGTTCGATAGATTTAGTCATCATAGAATGCTGAATAACTTCACCTTCCTGAAGTCCCATTCTGTCCATTACTTTAGCAACTCTTTCAGAACCAAATAAACGCATTAAGTTATCTTCAAGAGAAACATAGAATTGAGAACTTCCCGGATCTCCCTGACGTCCCGCACGACCACGTAACTGTCTGTCTACACGACGAGAGTCATGACGTTCTGTACCAACGATTGCTAAACCTCCGGCAGCTTTTACTTCTGGAGATAATTTAATATCGGTACCACGACCAGCCATGTTTGTTGCAATAGTTACAACTCCGGCTTTACCTGCTTCTTCTACAATTTGTGCTTCTTGTTTGTGCATTTTTGCATTCAAAACGTTATGGGTAACGCCTCTCATTTTCAACATTCGGCTTAATAATTCTGAGATCTCTACAGAGGTTGTTCCAATTAAAACTGGTCTTCCTGCATTTGATAATTGTGTTACATCTTCGATTACTGCATTGAATTTCTCACGTGTAGTTTTATAGATATAATCTTCTTTATCATGTCTTGAAATCGGACGATTGGTTGGAATTTCAACAACGTCTAATTTATAAATCTGCCATAACTCTCCAGCTTCTGTAACTGCTGTACCTGTCATACCACCTAATTTACTGTACATTCTGAAATAATTCTGTAATGTAACAGTTGCAAAAGTTTGTGTTGCAGCTTCGATTTTTACATTTTCTTTAGCTTCGATCGCCTGGTGTAAACCGTCAGAATAACGACGACCATCCATGATACGACCTGTTTGCTCATCGACAATCATAATTTTGTTGTCCATGATTACGTATTCTACATCTTTTTCAAAAAGAGCATACGCTTTTAAAAGTTGAGTAAGAGTGTGAATACGTTCGCTTTTTACTCCAAAATCCTGGAATAATCTTTCTTTAGCTTCCGCTTCAGCATCTTTATCTAGTTTTTGTTTTTCGATAGAAGCGATTTCAGTTCCAATATCCGGAAGTACGAAAAAGTCAGCATCTGTATCTCCAGAAAGGTATTGAATACCGTTATCAGTTAATTCAACCTGATTGTTTTTTTCTTCAATTACAAAATACAAAGCTTCATCAACTTTATGCATTTCGCGATTGTTATCCTGCATATATTGATTTTCGGTTTTTTGAAGTAATTGTTTGATTCCTTCTTCACTCAAAAATTTAATTAATGCTTTGTTTTTAGGTAAACTTCTGTAAGCTCTTAACAATAAGAATCCACCTTCTTTAGTGTTTCCTTCTTTGATTAATTTTTTAGCTTCTGCTAAGAAACCATTTGCTAACTGACGTTGTTGAGATACTAAGTTTTCGATTTTTGGTTTCAACTCATTAAATTCATGACGATCTCCTTGCGGAACTGGTCCTGAAATAATAAGTGGTGTTCTTGCATCATCAATTAATACAGAATCGACCTCATCGACAATTGCATAATTGTGTTTTCTTTGAACTAAGTCGCTTGGCGAGTGTGCCATGTTATCTCTTAAGTAGTCAAAACCAAATTCGTTGTTGGTTCCGTAAGTGATATCTGCGTCGTATGCTTTTTTTCTTTGTTCTGTACTTGGCTGGTGATTATCAATACAATCAACAGTTAAGCCGTGAAATTCGAATAAAGGAGCTTTCCATGTACTATCACGTTTTGCTAAGTAGTCATTCACAGTTACTAAGTGAACTCCGTTTCCTGTCAAAGCGTTTAAGTAAAGCGGAAGTGTAGCTACCAAAGTTTTACCTTCACCCGTTTGCATTTCGGCAACTTTACCTTCGTGCAAAACCATACCTCCAATTAACTGAACATCATAGTGAATCATGTCCCAGGTAATTTCTTTACCGGCAGCATTCCATTTGTTAGCCCAAGTAGCTTTGTAACCTTCAATAGTAACATAAGTTTTTGAAGCCGAGAATTCGCGGTCTTTTGGAGTGGCAGTTACTTCGATAAAAGAATTGTCTTTAAAACGACGTGCCGTTTCTTTAACTACAGAAAATGCTTCAGGAAGGATTTCCAATAAAGTTTTTTCTGAAATTTCGTAAGCTTCTTTTTCAAGAGTATCGATAGCATCATAAAGATCTTCTCTTTTATCAATGTCTTCGATGTTTTCTACTTCGGCTTTAAGCGAAGCAATTTTAGCATCTTTGTCAGCTCTTGCTTCTTTTATTTTTTCTTTAAAATATGCGGTTCTAGCTCTTAGGTCGTCATGAGACAAAGCCATTAAGCTGGTTTCGAATGTTTTAATTTTGTTTAAATAGGGCTGTAAAGCTTTGACATCTTTCTGTGATTTATCACCTACAAAGACTTTAATAATGCTGTTTATAAAACTCATGATTTATTGTATTTCTATTTTATGTAAATGTGTATTTGAACCAAAAAAAAAGCCTCGGTGATGAGACTTTTTCCTTTGGTTTATTTTTTAATATTCATCCTCATTCCAAAGATAATCTTCGTCTGTTGGATAATCAGGCCAAATTTCTTCCATTGATTCATATATCTCGCCTTCATCTTCGATTGATTGAAGGTTTTCTACTACTTCTAATGGAGCACCAGCTCTAATAGCGTAGTCAATAAGTTCGTCTTTGTTAGCAGGCCATGGCGCATCACTTAAATAAGATGCTAATTCTAATGTCCAATACATCTGTTATCTGTTTAGTTTGTGCAAAAATAAATTTTTTACTGAAAAAGACAAGTAAAATTTGATTTATTTTAATAAAATTTAAGAACGTCTCTATTTAGTATTCAGTTTTCGGTGACAGTTTGCAGTCTGAAAACTGAAAATTGTGACTGTTTACTTCTTTTTTGAAGTATTCAGTTTTCGGTGCCGGTTTACAGCGTGAAAACTGTAACTGCGACTGTAAACTGTTTACTTTCTGGGTATCCATTTCACTTCATCCGCTTTCAAGTCTGACGACAACTTCCGTGCCAAGACAAAAAGGTAGTCAGAAAGTCGGTTTAAGTACTTGATTGCGATCTCAGGAACGGGTTCATTATGGCTTAAATGTACTGCCAAACGTTCTGCACGACGACAAATACAACGTGCTATATGACAATGTGACACAGTTGGGTGCCCTCCAGGTAAAACAAAATGAGTCATTTGCGGAAGACTTTCTTCCATTTTATCAATTTCATTTTCCAGTAATTCTATATCAGTTTCTATGATTCCGAGATTTTTTAAGCGAAGTTCACCGTTTTTTAGGACTTCTTTTTCTGCCGGAGTTGCTAAGATTGCTCCAACAGTAAATAAACGATCCTGAATTTCGATTAAAATGGTTTTGTAATGTGCATTCATTTCCTGATCACGAATTAAACCTATATAAGAATTTAATTCGTCAACAGTGCCATAACTGTCAATCCTGATATGATCTTTAGGAACACGTGTACCGCCAAAAAGAGCTGTTGTTCCTTTATCTCCTGTTTTTGTATATACTTTCATTTTTTTTAAGATGCTAAGGTTCTGAGGTTCTGAGATGCTAAGTTTTTTAAGATTACAGGAATATGTGATCCGGTTTTGTAGTATCACTTTCAATTAATCCATCTCTTAAACGAATTACACGATGTGCGTAAGCTGCAATATCTTCTTCGTGAGTTACCAGAATCACAGTGTTTCCCAGTGCATGAATGTCTCCAAAAAGCTTCATAATTTCTACAGAAGTTTTACTGTCCAGGTTTCCTGTTGGTTCATCGGCCAAAATTATCGAAGGTTTGTTAACCAAAGCGCGGGCAATTGCAACACGCTGGCGTTGTCCTCCCGAAAGCTGATTAGGCTGATGATCCATTCTGTCTGCCAGATTTACCTGCGTCAAAACTTCTTCGGCACGCTTGGTTCGTTCTGCTTTTGAATATCCGGCATAAATCATTGGCAATGCTACATTATCTAAAGCTGTAGTTCTTGGCAAAAGATTAAAGGTTTGAAATACAAATCCGATTTCTTTGTTTCGAATTCCTGCCAATTCATCATCTTTCATTTGGCTGACATCTTTTCCATTTAAAATATAATGTCCGGAAGTTGGTGTGTCCAAACAACCTAACAAGTTCATTAAAGTCGATTTTCCGGAACCAGAAGGCCCCATTAAAGCTACATATTCGCCTTTATTGATTTTTAAATCTATACCTTTTAAGACATAAACAATTTCATTGCCAAGGACAAAATCTCGTTTTATATCTGTTATTTTAATTAATGGATTTGCCATTTCGGTTTACAATTTTGGATTTAAAAGTACAAAACACTTTTCAATAAACGATAAGTAGTTTCTAATTGATTTTTGTTACAGAAGTTGTCTTCTTAAATCGTGATTTTCTATAAATTATCATTTCTATAAAAAATATATTTTAAACAAATAAAATTCTGTTATATGATTTTGTATTATTTTTATACAATTACCATATTTTTTGAAATATTTTTAATTTTAAGTGTTTTAAATGCTAAAATTTTGGTAATTATTCATAAATAGCTATTTTATTTGGTTATATTTGATATCTAATATTAAATAAACAGAGTTATGAAAAATATACAATTATTATCAGGAATTGCATTAATTGCATTGGCTTTTACGTCGTGTAAGGACGAGAAACAAGAAAAAGCTCAAAAAACAATCGATTCTTATGTAGCTTACGTCGATTCTGTTAAAAATGTTAAAGCAGACGATTTAAAAGCAGATTGGAAAGCGGTAGATGCTGAATATGATAAAAAAGCTCAAGAAGCTGATTTAGCATTGGCAGATATTAAAGATAATTCGGGTGCAACCGAAAAAGTAAATAAAAGTAAAGTAAAATACGAAGAATTTAAAAAAGAAATGACCACCGTTGTTGCACCACCACCACTACCTGCTCCAAGTCCAAAACAACAATTGCGTAATGCATTATTTGGAGAAGGAAAAATAGGAAATGATATGAGTTTTGCTTGGGTAAATGCTCAAAATATTCATAGTGTTTACCAACAATTTGTTCATACTGTAGAGAATAATAAAGATAAATATTCTCGTGAAGACTGGGATGAAATTAAATTGATGTATGAAGCACTTGATAGCCGAAAAAATACGGTTGAAAAAGAAGGTCTTACATCTAAAGATAACAGAAAAATTGCTGGTTTAAAATTGAAATTTGCTCCAATGTATACAATTAATAGAATGAAAGCAAAATCTGAGGAAAATGCGGAGGCTAAAAAATAAATTAGTTATTTTGAATTAAACGAAAAAGGCGATCAGTTAATGATCGCCTTTTTTTATATTCTAATGGTGAGATGATCCTGAAATTTATTTGCTAATTAGTTTTTCAAGCCTTGCCATCATTTCATCTTTTTCTCTCAACATACGTTCAAATAAAGCAATTTTTTCTTCATGAAGTTTTATTACTTCTTCAATAGGATTGAAGTTGACTGTAGAAGTGGGATGATTCCCAACGCAAGCATTATCTCCAAAAGTATTCGAAATCACATTCACTGCTTGTTCCTCATCAAAATTTTGAAAAGCTTCAACAGGAATTTTCAAAGAATTAGAGATTTGTCTAAGCAGATTATCTTCAATTGTCTCTTTCTGTTCGAGTATAGAAATTTTCTTCTGGTTCCAGTTTTCTCCCAAATCATAAGCCAGTGCTTCTTGTTTTATGCCAAGCATTTCTCTGAAGCGTTTTACGTTTCTTCCCTGATGAATTTTCTGTTCCATAATGAGTGTCGTTTTTCTGAAAGTTCAAAGATAAAGTTATCTGTACTAAAAAGTGTGAATTTCAAAGATAAAAAAAAGAATGATTTTATTTGTTAAATAAAAAGAGAGAACTCTAGGTTCTAATCACAAAATGCTCTTTTTCCTGTTCGTATCTAAAAAATACAAAACCCCATTGAAAAGTATCGATTGTAACTTTTACTTTTGGATGGTTTTTTATAATTTCCCAAGCTTCTTCCATTTCAGGAGACCAGTGAATATCATCAAAAATCCAAACAGAATCATTTGTTACTGTAGGTAATAAAAGCTCAAAATAAGCTAAAGTTGCTTTTTTAGAATGATTTCCATCAAAGTAAATGAGGTCAAAGTTTTCAGTCTCAGTTTTCAGTCTCAGTTTAATGTCTTGAAAATATTTTTCGAATTCTGTTATTATAGAATTTACATTATTGAAATTGAATTTTTGCAATTGCAATTGACATTGATTTGCCGTTTCCGGACAACCTTCAAGTGTAATTACTTTTGCTTTAGGATTTCCCAATGCCAGAGCAGAAGTTGCTAATCCTAATGAAGTTCCAATTTCAAGAATGTTTTTTGGCTGAAAATAATTAGTTACACGAAATAATAATTCAGCACGTTTTGGCGAAATTCCCGCTGTTGAAGCGATTTTAGAAATTTGTCTTCGATTCGATTTAAAAACTTTTGAACCAGCACCAAAATCGGTTACTTCAATAAAATTTTTATTATTGAGTAATGATTTCCGATAGTTTTTCAAGACTAAATATTCGGGTTTTGATTTCTTGTCGTAGAAACATTTAGTCAATAAACTGAAAACAAATGGCGAATGTACTCCATGCTCGTTTTTGGAATTCCAAAGGAATTTTAAATAAGATTTAATTTGAAATAGCATATAAATGTTTACAAGTAGGCGCGAAGATAGTAAGATAATTATCGAAAGTCAAAAGACAATTCTTCCTGAGTGCTAACTTTCAGATTTTAAGAATTCAAAAAGACTATATTTGTCCATTAAGCAAATAGTACTATTTATAATGTTGAAGGAAGAAGTGGAAAGTAAGAATACAATAACCTCAGAAGAGATTAATCAATGCATTGCTGTTTTAGCACAATTAAACAACAATACAGATCAAATTTTTGATATTCCAAAAGAGCAGCGAATTGCTTTAATTAAAGAAGCGGGGCTTTTTTCAAGACCTGATAGAGATGAGTTTGCAAGAAGGGTAAAAGATGGAGTGCAAGCTGCAAAACGCAAAAAAGAAAAGAAAGATAAAACGGCAAGAAAAGAAACCGGAATTCGTCATGCAAGAGAAGCAAGTATATTTGTTGCACCAAAATTATTGGCTTTTAATGATCTTGCTCATAAAGAGCAATTAGAACTTGAAACTCCAAGAAATTGTTATGTCTGTAAAACAGAGTTTACTAAAATGCATCACTTTTATGATACAATGTGTACGGATTGTGGTGATTTTAATTATGCCAAACGTTTTCAGACTGCAGATGTAAAAGGGCAAATTGCGATTATTACCGGTTCTCGTCTAAAAATTGGTTATCATATTACTTTGATGCTTTTGCGAGGTGGAGCAACTGTTATTGCTACAACTCGTTTTCCGGTCGATTCGGCTTTGCGTTTTGCTAAAGAAGATGATTTCATGGAATGGGGACATCGCTTGAAAATTCATGGTTTAGATTTACGACATATTCCGAGTGTTGAAATCTTTTGCAATTTTATAGAGCAAAAGTATGAACGTTTGGATATCTTGATTAATAATGCGGCTCAAACTGTTAGACGACCAGCAGGATTTTATTCGCATTTAATGGAGAATGAACAATTGCCAATAAGTGCTTTGCCAAAACAAGCTCAGGAATTATTGGCAGATCATATGAATTGTCTGGATGAATTGAAAGTTTTGGCAACTGGATTTTCTTCTAATGAAAATATGCCTGTTACCTGGCACGGACCAGAACCCGGAATTGGTTTGCGTGCTTCGGCGCAATTGTCTCAAATTCCGTATTCTTTTGATAACGCGTTGGTTGCAAATGAAGTTTTTCCGGAAGGTGAACTCGATGCTGATTTACAACAAGTTGATTTACGGAAAACAAACAGTTGGCGTTTGCGTTTAGGTCAAATTGAAACTACCGAAATGATCGAAGTGCAATTGGTTAATTCTGTTGCACCTTTTGTGTTATGTAACCGACTTTCGGAAGTAATGAAGAAAGATAATACGGGGAAAAAGCATATTATCAATGTTTCGGCTATGGAAGGAAAGTTTCATCGCTTTTTTAAAGAAGATCGCCATCCGCATACAAATATGGCTAAAGCAGCTTTGAATATGTTAACACATACCTCGTCAGGAACTTTGGCAAAACATGGCATTTTTATGAATGCAGTCGATACTGGTTGGGTAACTGATGAAGATCCTGCTGAATTGGCTAAGAAGAAACAAGAATTAGAAGATTTTCAACCTCCATTAGATATTGTTGATGGTGCAGCACGCGTTATGGATCCTTTATTTGACGGAATAAATACAGGAAAACACTGGTGCGGGAAATTCCTTAAAGATTATAATCCGATTCCGTGGTAGAATTAGTTTTCAGTCTCGGGTATCAGTTTTCAGATAAAATAAAAAACCACAACAGATAAATAATATCTGTTGTGGTTTTTTTATGAAATGGATATTTCTTAGTTAACGGATAGTAACTTAACATCAAAAATAAGCACAGATCCTCCGGGAATACCATTGTAAGGTAAGGGACCGTAACCTAAGTGTGATGGTATTAATAGGATTCCGCTTCCGCCTGCTTTAAAATAAGGAATGCCTTCTGTCCAGCCTTTAATTACCTGATTTAATCCAAAAGAAATTCCTGTGTCTTTACTTTGATCAAAAATTTTCCCGTCGGTATAATAACCTTTATAGGCAACAGTTACATTCGATGTTGAAGTTGGCTGAGTTCCGGTTCCAGGTTCATTGATTACGTAATATAATCCACTTGAAGTTCTTTGCGCGGTTAATTTATTCTTAGCGATGTAATCTGTTATTTCTTTTTCGTTTTGAACAGTGTAATCTTTGATTTCAGGTATTCTTTCTAATCCCGCATCGCTGGTACAAGAAATAAAAAGTGTCATTACAAAAATTGTAGATAATAGGTATTTCATGTGGTATTTGTTTTTTTAAGTTTGCTAATATAAGAAAATTGACAATATAAGAATGTTTTAAAAGTTTACAGTCTCAGTCTCAGTTTGTGATACTTAAATGTTACAACCAAATTTATTGGGATTATTGATCATGTAATTTATTAATTTTCCTATTTCAATACTTATAATGTTAAGCTTGTCAAATGTTTCTTGATTTATATATTCGCATTTTAGGGAGAATTCTAGCCAAACACTAGTTTCTGAATTTTCGGCATCACTATCCGTCAATTTGCTTATAAAATGATTGACATATCTTCGCTTTCGATATGATTCTGCAATATTTGCCGAAACACTTCTTGAAGAACGTCTTATTTGATCAGTTAATGAATATCTTTCTTCTTTTGGAAAATCTTTAGAAAGTTCAAATATTTTCATTGCAAGTTCAAACGACTTTTTATAAGCTAATAATTCTTTAAAATCCATTTCTTTCTTTTTATAAAGATATTAAAAAGAAAGAAAAAGATTACTTATTTAAAAAAAATGACATTTGCAAAGTGAAACTGAAAACTGTTACTGAGACTGAAAACTAAAAAATATTATCCCTCAATTTTGGCAGAAAGTTCAAACCATCTTTCTTCTTTTTGATCTATTTTATTGATAATGTTTTGCAATTCATTTGCTTTTTTCTCGATATCAGCATCAGCCACTTTTCCATCAGAGAATAATTGTTCGATTTTAGTTTTATCTATTTCTAAATCTTTTATTTCTCTTTCCAGTTTTTGATATTCTTTTTGCTCGTTGAAAGTCAGATTTCCTGTTGGATTATTTTGTTTCCAGTCTTTCTTTTCAGCTTTGTTTTCTTCTTTTTGAGCAACGTCAGCACTGTCTTCATAAGCTCTGAAATCAGAATAATTTCCTGGGAAGTTTTCGATCTCACCTTTTCCTCTAAAGATAAATAAGTGATCAACAATTTTATCCATGAAATAACGGTCGTGTGAAACTACCAATAAACAACCTGGATAATCTAAAAGAAAACTTTCTAATACGTTTAATGTAACAATATCTAAGTCGTTTGTAGGTTCATCCAGAATCAAAAAGTTAGGATTCTGAATTAAGACCGTACATAAATATAAACGTTTCAATTCACCACCACTTAATTTTTCTACAAAATCATATTGTTTTTTAGCATCAAAAAGAAAACGTTCTAACAATTGTGACGCTGAGATCATTCGACCTTTTGCCAATGGAATAAATTCTCCGTATTCTTTAATAATATCAATTACACGCTGATTTGGTTTCGGGTTAATTCCGCTTTGCGTATAGTAACCAATTTTTATAGTTTCACCTTTTACAACACGTCCGCTGTCTAATGGAATTGTCCCGGTAAGTAGATTTAAAAAGGTAGATTTTCCTGTTCCGTTTTTACCAATAATTCCGATACGTTCTCCACGTTGAAAATCAAAACTAAAGTTGTCAAGAATAACATGATCTTTGAATTTTTTAGAAATTTTATGAAGCTCGATAATCTTGCTTCCCATACGTTCCATATTAATTTCAAGTTCAACCTTGTTTTCACGACGACGGCTTTGTGCTTTTTCTTTAATTACATAAAAATCATCTTGACGTGATTTAGATTTGGTTGTTCTCGCTTTTGGCTGGCGACGCATCCATTCTAATTCTTTTACAAATAAGTTTTTGGCTTTATCAACACTTGCATTTTCAGAGGTAATTCTCTCTTCTTTTTTCTCTAAATAGTAAGAGTAATTTCCTTTGTATTGGTATAATTTACCATTGTCTAATTCTATGATTTCATTGCAAACACGTTCAAGGAAGAAACGGTCGTGCGTTACCATAAACAAGGTAATATTTTCTTTGGCAAAATAACTTTCCAGCCATTCGATCATTTCAAGATCTAAGTGATTGGTTGGCTCATCCAGAATCAATAAATCAGGACGATTAATTAAAATAATGGCTAATGAAAGACGCTTTTTTTGCCCGCCCGAAAGATTTTTTACTTTCAGTTTAAAGTCTTCCAGTTTTAGTTTGAATAAAATCTGCTTGTATTGCGTTTCAAAATCCCATGCATTATGCTGGTCCATTCCGTCAAAAGCTTTTTGATAAGCTTCTTCATCGTCTGGATTTTCAAGTGCTTTTTCGTAAGCTTCAATTACTTTAAGCGTTTCATTGTCTGAAGCAAAAATGCTTTCTTCAATAGTTAACTCCTCTTGTAAATTATTGTCTTGTGAAAGAAAAGCCATTCTGATTCCTTTTCTCAAAACTACCTGACCAGTATCAGGCTCTTCCAAACCATTGATAATACTCATAATAGTCGTTTTTCCAGAACCGTTTTTAGCTATAAAAGCAATTTTTTGGTCTTTATTGATTCCAAATGAGATATTGTCAAAAAGCGTTCTTTCGCCAAATGACTTCGATATATTTTCTACAGATAAATAATTCACAAGAGTAATTTTTTTGCAAAAGTAAACTATTATATTGCCATTTACGAATTATTTATGGAGATAGGAATTCAAGATTGGACTTAAGTCGATACGATGAATTTGTTGCGGAACATTTAAAATTGGTTTTCGAACCAAAGCTTCATTTGTAATAAAATAATGGAGTCCGTCCTTTGTCGTAATTCCTTCAATTTGATGAAACGGAAGTTTTAGATCAATTTTTCGCTTATTTCCGGATAAAAAATCATTGTTTTTAAAATCATACAAAAGATAAAGAAATGTCTTTCCTGTTTTTGAATATCCACAAAGAACAATTATTTTTTTGTCTTCAAAATAGGTCGCTCCCGTAACCAAACCTTTTGTGTCGATGGTGTTCTTGAATTTTGCAACATGATTTCCAGCTTGATTTGGCAAAACGTAAATATCAGTTTTAGATGATTTCCATTGTTTTGTAAACAAATAAATACTGTCTTTAGCGATAATAAAGGCTTCACAATCAAAATTTGTTGTGTTTGACTTTTGTGATGAAAAATCAGTTTGATTTGAATAAGTGAAAGAAATTGTTTCAATTATTGGATTTCCTTCAACAAAAGATTTTTTATCAATTTTTAAAATATTCAGATCGGTTCTGTTTCCGCTAAAATTATTTCCAAAATCCCCAATATACAAGTGCAAACTGTCTTGCGAAATTTCTTCCCAGTCATGATTTGTAACTTGATTGAGTATTATTTTCTTTTTGATTTTTCCTAAAGTATCCAGTCCGTAAATCGTTTTGTCATGATCATCATTGTGTGTCCATAACAAATCATCAAAAGCGATCAAACCAGAAGTCTCTTTAATTGTGTCGCTTAGTTTTATTGAATATTCAGGTTTAATTTTTAGGTTTTTATAGGTACAACTTCCATCATTTTCTGTTGCTGCAGAATTAAAGTTTATGGAAAGAGGATCTGTACAGCCTGAAACTTGAGCATAAGCGGAATGTATTAACAAGAAAAAAAAGAATAGAGCCTTCATCTTAAATAATTCAATTTTAAGACACAAAAATAGCCTTTTAATGCCTGTAAAAGTGGACTTTTTAAGCAAAATTAATCATTGTTTTATGCGATTTTGCTTATGGAACAATACGTTTAATTTCTGATATTATCAGACATATCCTTCTTTTTGACTTTTTTACAACTGCTTTTATGATCTACTTTTGCAAAAAAATTAAGGGATAATTGTTTTTGGTTTGTATTATCCTGTTGATTTTTAAGTGTTTAATTTTTGTTTTTGTTTCAACTTAATGTGAGTTGGAGAAGCGAAGCTGTGTCTGAAACGATCAATTAATTTATTAAAATATGAAGGTAGGAATAACTTTTAGTGCTTTTGATTTACTACATGCAGGGCATATAAAAATGTTGGAAGAAGCCAAACGAAAGTGCGATTATTTAATTGTAGGATTACAAACAGATCCAACATTAGATCGTCCAGAGAAAAATAGCCCTGCACAAACTGTAGTAGAAAGATATATCCAGTTAAAAGGCTGCAAGTTTGTAGACGAAATTGTTCCCTATGCAACAGAACAGGATTTAAATGATATTCTTCAGTCTTTTAAAATTGATGTTCGCATTCTCGGTGATGAATATCAGGATAAAGACTTTACCGGAAGATCATATTGTGAAGAAAAGAGGATAGAACTTTATTTTAATAAACGTGATCATCGTTTTTCAAGCAGTGGGTTGAGAAAGGAAGTAGCTGTTAGGGAGTTGAAAGGTAAAATGAATTGCTTTCTTTATGCATAATTTATTATATTATACTTTGTTTTTTTTATTGACCAGTAGTAATGGTCAAAGTAAAAAAACTTTACAATGTAAAATTCCTGTTTTCGCTATTGTGAGAAGTAATATTTCGGATGTCTCTTTAACTGAAATTTTTAAAAATCCTAAAGTTGATGGTGTTACTTATTACGTAGGCTGGTCTAAACTTAATCCTCAGCAGAATATTTATGATTTTTCTTCCTTAAACAAGATTTTAGCCTTTTCTAAGAGATATAAAAAGAAAATAAATTTAGGAGTATTAACAGGGCGATGATCACCCAAATGGTTAGAAGAGAAAGATATAGGTTATGTGTATTGGAATCATCAGGATAATTATGTTGAAAATGGAAAATCTGAAAATTCTTTTGCTCCAATTCCTTGGGATGAAAATTATAATATTTTTTTTAGGCTTTTTTTATTGAAATTGAAAGTAATTATTGATAATAGCGAGCATAATATTAATGCAATTGAAATTACAGGAGGAAGTAATACAAACGGAATTGAAACAAATTTTGTTTGCTCTGATAAAGAGTTGGAGCGAATTCAATTTACCTATTCTAAGTATAGTAATAATTGGAAAAAAATCATTGATAATTTTACTGAACTATTTCCGAAAAAAATATTAACACTGGCTATTCACGATACTTTTGGATCTAAACGAAGTAACATGGTCGCAAAAGAACTTATAGAATATTGTAATTTAAAATATGCTGATAAGATAAAAATTGCTGCTTATGCTTTTACAGAAGAGGATTGGTTTAATAAAGGAAATCAATATGCAAATTTGGTTTTAGAATTGCCTTCGCAGGATATTGTTTTACAATCAATAAAGATTTACTCGACTAAAGATAATCAAACTAAATTTGATAAAATGTTAATAAAGGCCATAAGTATTAATCCTGTATGGTTAGAAATATGGGGTGAAGATATTCTTAAAGGATTTTTAAATTAAGATTTATGATTTTTTTTATTTTAAGCTTTGCTATTTATTTTTTTACCATTTTTAATAAAAAAAATAAAGATTTTTTCCAGCCTGAAATTTTCCTTAATTTATATTTTGTCGTGTTAATTGGAATGGGACCAATAGCTCTTTATTTTTTTTCATCTGAGCTTTTTAATTCATCGCATTATCAATTAGTATCCTACATTGTATTGTTTGGTTATATATTTATTAATTTAGGATATTATGCAGCTTCTCCCTCGAAAAGGTTTGTTATAGTAGATAAAAATCTTTCCATTTATAGAATTAAGTTACAAAAGAATAGCTGGAAGTTTAAAAAGGCAGGTTGTTTTTTTATATGTATCGGTTTAATTTCAGCGATAATTTTCTTTTCCCGTGCGGGAAATATACCTATTCTATCTCCCAATAAAGAATTAGCAAGGGTTAAGGCATTAAATGTAGGTGGCAATGGATATTTCCTTTATTTAATGACGATAGCAATGTATGGTATTGCATTATTAGCGCTTCATACATATTTGTATAGAAAAAAAACATTTCTATTGTTTTTTCTTGCAATTATTGTTGGTTTAGTTATGACAGGTACAGGTTCACGTAGATATTTTCTTTGGATATGTATATATATTAATGGCAAGACACTTTTTATATACTAAAATTCCAATAAAAAAAATGTTTGTCATTTCTATAATGGGTTTACTGTTTATCAATTTATTTGAAATGTTTCGAAACCCGGACAGTATGACTACAGTTGATTTGAAAACGACTTTTATTTACAGGTTTGTTATTTATATATCAAATTTAGAAAAAGTAATATCAGCTTTTATAAATAAGGATAGTCTAGAATATGGAGGGACTTTTTTTATGGATTTATTAACTGCACTTCCAGGAAAACAAATCGATTATCAATCTTGGCTCAAAGAAGTAACACAATTAGAATTTGAAGGATTTGGTATTCCGCCAACAATTATGGGGGATTTTTATGTCAATTTTGGATATTTTGGAATTGTTATAGGATGTTTTTTGTTTGGCTATATAATTAGGAGATTATATAATGTATTAATTATGAGGAAAAAAACATTAACTGATGTTTTTCTCTATTTTGTTTCTTTAGAAATTGGATCTAAGATAATTACTTCGGGATTATCTGCCCAATCCGTAAGTATTGCTTGGGTATGTTTCTTTGTTGTTTTATTCAAGTTTGCCAATTCATTTTTGCTTGTAAACCGACCATATGTTTTAAAAAAACAAAATTTTGTCAATTATTAAAAAAAGATGTCAAAATTATTCAAACTACTCTGTTCTGGAATTGGTGCAGCGGCATTTACCTTTCTTTTGCAGATTTTATTAAGTCACAAGTTATTAATAAATCAATTTGGGATTTATGCTGCAGCTAATTCGTCCCTTACTATGATTGGGCCTTTTGCAGGTATGGGTATTGGCGGTTTACTTTTAAGAAAAACATGTATAGATGAAAGCCGAACCCATGAATATTTTTCTGTAGCCTTAAAATGTCTTGTATTAAACATTTTGTTTGCGATTATTATAAGTCAATATGTTTTATGTAATACCGGTTTAAGTGTTATTGAAACTTTATGCATGTCATCTTATTATTTACCAATAGCATTTCAATATTTAGTGGTATCACAAGCACAATCCTCTGAAAATTTTATTAGAGTCTCACTAGCTCAAATTATAAATCCTTTATTAAGAGTGCTCTTAGTTCTGTTTTTGTTTTTGTTACTGCCATCTCTTAAAAATACAGTGATTTTACTTTGTGTAGCAAATACTATATCTTTTTTCTTTCTGATGCAACTTATCGATCGAAAGTTTTCCTTTAAATTGTTGTTTTTAAAACAATCAAAAAGCTTCTTTTTTAGTTTTTATAGAGAATCTTTCTTTTACTCTTTTAATGGGACGATTAATGTCATTCAGATTCAATTTTCTATTATTATGGCTATGTACTTTTTTGGTTCAAATTGCTCTGGACTTTATTCTTCTGCTATAATATTACTCACGGCATCTTATATTCTTCCTAATACAATATTTGGAACATACTTACTTCCAAAATATCATAAATTAGAAAAAGAAATTTTAAAAGCGAAAAGTTTACGCCATGGGATTTTAGCATTTGTATTTGGCCTTGTTTTTTTTAGTTTTATCGGTTTATCATCTGATACTATTATTAAATTAATATACCCGGATAGTTTTAAATATTCTGCAAGATTACTTAATATTTTAGCTGTTAGTTTGCCTTTTAGGTTTTATTCAACTGCAATAGGAGCAGCTCTACTAAATGAAAAATGCATAAGATATAAAGTATTAGCATCATTTATATCGCTTGTTTTTCAAATTGCTTTCATGTTTTTTCTTCAAAAACTGGGAGAAGAATCAATATCTATATCTTTTGTATTTAGTGAAGTTCTTACTTCAATACTCTACACATTGATTTTTTTTAAATATTTTCAAAATAAAAATATTAAATAAGATGAAGATTTCATTTTTAGGTTATTATGGAAGCAATTTTGGGGATTTACTAATGCTAAATGCACTAGTAGATTATTATAGTAAACATTATAATCAAATAAATATTTATACTTATGGGAATCATGTTAATTTATATAATGCATTTTCATCAAATCCTAATCTTTATAATATAAAAGTTTTTGGTTTATCAGGAGAACAAAAGATAAGTTATAAGCATTTTATGAAAACTGTAAAGGGATCGCAGTATATAATCTGGGGAGGGGGAACTTGTTTTATGGATCAAGGGGGAACTGGAGGGATAAAATTTATGTTAGGTGCTTATTTGGCTAAAGTAGCAGTGTTATATTTGGGAATAGGCATTGATTCACATTTTAAACTAAAAACAAAATTAATTGTATTTTCATCGATCCTCTTATCGAAAGCACTGTATTTAAGAGATGAAAAATCTTTAAAACTTGCCAATAAATTAAGTCTAGGTCTTTTTAAATTTAAAGTTGATTATGTTCCAGATATAGCAAATGTTAGAGAAATTTTAACAGAGCAATTTTCAGGTGATTATATTGTTTTTTGTTGCCGTGATTTATCGGTATACTCAGATTTAAACAATGAAAAAGTTAACCATGATCTTGCTACTTTGGCGATTAGGAGTTGTAAGGAATTAGGCTTAAATAGAATTGTTAATTTGGTTTGTGATGCTGAGATAGATGAGAATCAAAGTAAGAAAGCAACAGATTTATTTTTAGAGAATAATATCCAGGTAGATGTTATTTACGGATCTGATGTTGATAATTCTTTAGTAACCATTCAGAATGCAAAGTTTGTTATTACGTCTCGTTTACATCCAGCTGTAGTAGCTCAAAATTTAAGTGTTTCGTATTCTCTTTACAATTACTCTGATAAAAACAGAAAGTTTGTAGAAGAAGTAAATGAGCAGTCTCGATTAATTTGTAGATATAATATTGATCAATACATTTTTAATTTTCACAAACCTAAAAGTAATAATTTGAAAAATGTGAAACAAAATATTAATGATGTCTTAAAAAAATATATTAGTTAATCTAAATTTTAATGGATAAAAAAAAATATTCAATTGGTATCATTGAGCCAGTTGGTGGACATGGAGGGATGGATTATTATGATTATGGACTAGCTATGGGGCTAGGCGCAGATAATGTAGAAGTTCTCTTTTATACATGTGATGAAACTACAGAACGAACATACAAAAAAGTAATAACGATATTGCATTTTAAAAGAATGTGGAACAGAAACTTTTTAGTTAAAGTATTCAAGTATTTAAATGGACATTATTCTGCAATTTTAGATCTCAAAAAACGAGATATTAGAATTATACATCTTCACTTTTTTACTTTTAGAAGCATTGATTTACTTATACTTTGGTTTGCTTGGTTGAATAAAATTAAAAGAGTAGTTACAATACACGATGTTAATTCTTTTGATAAAAAAGCAAATGTTTTTTTTGAAAAAAAATGTTTTAAATACATTGATGGCATAATTGTTCATAATAAAAGTTCATTAAATATCTTAGATGATAAATTTAAGTTATCCATTCCTAAAGTAATCATCCCGCACGGAAATTATTTACCTTTCATTAATCCTATTTCAAATTTTAAACCTAAAAATACTGAGAAGTTTTCGTTGTTATTTTTCGGACAAATAAAAAAAGTTAAGGGCTTGGATATTTTATTACAAGCTCTTAGTGTTCTCAAAAAAAAAAATGTGATGTTGAGTTGGTTATTGCAGGAAAAGCTTGGAAAAACGATTTAAGTGAATACACTCAAATAATCAAAGAATTAGAAATTGAGGATATTGTAATTACAGATTTTAGATATATCCCCGATGATGAGGTATCATTTTTTTACCAAAAGGCAGATTTAGTTGTCTTACCTTATAGAGATATTTATCAAAGCGGAGTTTTACTTTTAACTATGAGTTATGGAAAACCTATTATATGCTCTGATTTAAAACCTTTTAAAGAAGTTATTACGCATAATAAAAATGGTTTTTTATTTGAAAGTCAAAATCCTATAGATTTAGCAATTAGAATTCAGGAAGTCATTGCAAATAAAACTAGATTGACTGATATTACTGATAATGCAAATGCAATAATTTGTAAAAATTACGATTGGTTTAAAATAGGAATTGCTACAAAAAACTTTTATAAATTAATTTATTCGATTGATAGTTAAAAAGCTATGATTTATTTTTCTATAGTTTTTTTTATATCATAATTTATACAAATCTAAGTTTCAATCGAAACAACTATTTATCATATAATTATTTTAAAGAAATGAAAATCTCAATTATAGGAACAAGAGGAATTCCTAATCATTATGGCGGTTTTGAACAATGCGCTGAATATCTGGCACTAGGTTTAGTTAAGAGAGGCTTTGAAGTAATCGTCTACAATTCACACAATCATCCTTATCAAGAAAAAGATTGGAACGGAGTAAAAATCGTTCACTGTTATGATCCTGAAGAAAAACTTGGAACTACGGGACAGTTTATTTATGATTTCAATTGCATTTTGGATGTTAGAAAACAGGACTGTGATATTATTTTGCAATTAGGTTATACAAGTAGTTCAATTTGGGGTTGGTTAATGCCTAAAAAAGCAATCATAACAACTAATATGGATGGTCTTGAATGGAAAAGAACAAAATACTCAAACAGGGTAAAAAAATTTCTTATTTACGCTGAGTCATTAGGTGTAAAATATAGTAATCATCTAATTTCCGATTCTATTGGAATTAAAAATTATTTAAAAGATAAGTACAAGGTTGAATCAACATACATTGCATACGGTGCAACAATTTTTCAGAATCCTAATGTTGTAGCTATAGAACGTTATAATATTAATTGCTATGATTATGATATGCTCATAGCTAGATTAGAACCTGAAAATAGTATAGAAATTATTTTAGATGGTGTAGTAAAAGCCCATCTATCCCGCCCGTTTCTAATAATTGGAAATCATGATACACCTTATGGAAATTCGTTAAAAGGAAAATACAACTCTCATAAGCAAATTCAGTTTTTAGGTAGCATTTACGATATAGAAGTTTTAAACAATTTACGTTACTACTCAAATATTTATTTTCATGGACACACGGTTGGAGGAACGAATCCGTCTTTACTTGAAGCAATGTCTTCAAACAGTTTAATTTGCGCAAATGAAAATGATTTTAATCGATATATTTTAGGTGAAGATGCTCTTTATTTTACGAGTGATAATGATGTAGCAAGACATTTAGTTGGTTTAGATTATAAAGAATATAGATATCAGTCTATGTTAATTGCAAACAAAAAAAAGATAATTGATCTTTATGACTGGGAGATTATTATTGATCAATATGCAAATCATTTTAATTCAATAATTATAAATAACAATTAAAATCTTTGTGATGAAAATTTTACAAAAACTATCTGAATATAGATTTTCCAGGTACTTCCAAATCATGTTTATATTGTGGGACATGATATTGATTAATATCGCAGTGCTTATTTCCGGATTAATAAAATTTGAAAGTCTCGATAGGCTTTTTTTAAAAGAAACACAGACAATTTCCTTACTGGGTAATTTAATTTGGCTTGGTCTTCTTCTATATAAAGATTCCTATAGAATAATTAGAGTAGAAACAATTGAATCGATATTATCCAGAACAATAAAGAAAGTTATAATACTTGCTGCAATTGTAGCTGCCTTTGTTGTCTTTTTAGATTATACAGATATTTCCCGATTCCAATTGTTCTATTTCTTTCTTTCATTTTTTTTATTACTGATGTTTTCTCGTATTTTATCGATGAAAGCTCTAAAATTCATAAGAACAAAAGGATACAACTTTAGAAATGTAATTATTGTAGGCGCAAATGAAACAGGTAATCATATGCGTAAAATTCTTGCTAAAAATTTGACTTATGGATACAGATTCCTTGGTTTTTTTGATGAAAAACAGAACATTTCAGATTCGACTTTTTTTAATGTTCTTGGAGGGTTCAATGATATACAGAGTTTTATAAGCAACGAACATGTTGATGAAATGTATGTTGCCTTGCATATAGATGATGTTACGACTATTAATAAATTAATTGCTATCTGCGAACATCATATGGTTAGGATTAAATTTATTCCTGATTTTCAATTGTATACTAAGTCAAGCAGGGTGGAAATTTCATTTTATGAAAATACCCCTGTATTAATGTCTCGCCGAGAGCCGTTAGAGTATGCGGTAAACCGACTGGCGAAAAAAGCGTTTGATATTTGTTTTTCTTCACGGGTTATTTTATTAATATTTCCGTGGTTATTCCCTATTATAATGTTAATCATAAAAATTGAATCATCTGGGCCAATTTTCTTTAAACAGGATCGATCTGGGAGAGACAATAAGTCATTTGCATGTTTTAAATTTAGAAGTATGTCTGTAAATAATTCCTCGCATAATAAACAGGCCCAAAAAGGAGATTCACGTATTACAAGATTTGGAGCTTTTATGAGAAAAACAAGTATTGATGAACTCCCACAGTTTTTTAATGTTTTTCTGGGGGATATGTCAGTAGTAGGGCCAAGACCACATATGTTGTATCATACCAAAGAATATAGTGAGTTAATTAATAATTATTTAGTTCGTCATTATGCAAAACCGGGTATCACAGGTTGGGCACAAATCAACGGTTACCGAGGAGAGACCAAAAAACTTATGGATATGGAAAATAGAGTTGAATATGATATTTGGTATATCGAAAATTGGAGTTCGCTTTTAGATGTAAAAATTATTGTAAAAACAGTCCTGAATATTTTCGAAGGAGAAAAGAATGCTTACTAAAAAAGTACATGTCATAATTTCAATTAAAAACTTCTTAATAAAAATAATAACAAACTAAATAGTCTTCTCTATTTGGTAAAATATACACGTTTTAAAATTTAATATAATGAAATCCCAATTTATTTTTTTGATAAAAACTTTAAGTTTTTTATCAATATTGATTTTGTTTTTTTCTTGTGCTTCAAGAAAAAATGTAGTCTATTATCAAGATATTGATTCTTTAACAAAGAACCAAAATTTTAGTTCCTATGAAATTAAAATTCAACCAGATGATTTGTTGATGATTGTCGTTTCTACTGACGATCCTGAAGCAGCTGTTCCTTTTAACTTAAAGACTTACAGTATTTCTAGCAATAATAAAGCAGATATTACCCGTGGTCAGGAAACGGTACAGACTTATCTGGTGGATCAAAATGGAAATATAGAATTTCCAGTATTAGGAAATATTAAAATAGGCGGACTTACTCGTACTGAGGCGCTGCAACTCCTGCAAAGTAAAATTGGTAAGTATATCAAAAATCCAATCATAAATCTTCGAGTAACAAATTTTAAAATTTCATTACAGGGTGAGGTTAATTTACCGGGAACTTATCCGGTTGTTTCAGAGAGAATTACTCTGATAGAAGCTTTAAGTATGGCCAAAGATTTAACTATTTATGGTAAGAGAAATAACATTCTGGTTATTAGAGAAAATAACGGACAAAAATCTTATAACAGAGTTGATATAACAAAATCAGATTTTATTAATTCACCTTTTTACTATTTGGCTCAAAATGATGTAGTGTATGTTGAACCAAATAAAACCAGAGTAAATTCATCAGCGGTAGGTCCAAACACATCAGTAATTATATCGGCAGTCTCAATTTTGGTGTCATTATCTGTTTTAATATTTAAATAAAGAAAATGAAGAATAACGATTTTTATGATGAGTTTATGGATGATGAAGCTCAAGAAGTTAGTTTGAAACAACAGTTTGATAAATATGCTGTTCATTGGCGTTGGTTTTTGTTAAGTGTAATAATTGGCTTGTTTGCATCTTTTCTTTATTTGTGGTATGCCAAACCCAACTATGAAGCAACTACTACAATATTGGTTAAGGATGAAAAAAAAGGAGGTATGCTTTCTGAATTATCAGCTTTTGCTGATATAGGTTTAGGCAGTAATATGAAAAGTAATGTAGATAACGAAATTGAAATTCTAAAATCGAGAACTTTAATAGAAAAGACGATTAAGAAGTTAAATTTAAATGTCTCTTTATTTGAAGAGGAAAACATTGTAGATAGGGATCTTTACACAGATCCTCCGATAAGTGTACATTTTTTTAATAAAATACAATTATTCGACGAAGAAAAGATTTCGTTAAAGTGCCAACCTTTATCTGCTACAATTTTTGTATTGGAAAGTGAATCAACGGGAGAAGATAAATTTATTCTGTCAGGAAAAAAAGAATTCAGATTTGGAGAAAAAATAAATACAAAGATTGGAACTTTGATTATCGACAAGACGCTTTTTTTTGATAAAAACAAACCTGAAAATATAAAAACTATTTTCATTAGAATAAAGTCATTAGATGATATTACTGAAGATTTTAGAAAGAAACTAAAGGTTGAAACTGTCAGTAAAACAAGCAGTGTTGTTGGGATTTCAATTACGGATCCCGTTGCAAAAAAGGCAGAGGAGTTTTTAGACAATATGATTCAAATTTATAATAACGATGCTGCAGAAGACAAAAAATTCATATCTGAAAACACATCTAATTTTATAACTAACAGGCTTGTTTTGATAACAAAAGAGCTTGATGGAGTTGAGCAAAATGTTGAGAGTTTTAAAAAATCAAATAAACTGACAGATGTTGAATCTGAAGCAAAATTGTTTATTGAAGGTTCAAATGAATATGATAAAAAAGGAGTAGATACTGAAATACAGTTGAATGTCGTTTCTTCACTATTAGAATTCATGAAAAAAAGTTCTAATTCTGATTTACTGCCTTCAAATATTATTAGTGATAAAGGTGATGTTAACGGATTGATAAGCTCCTATAATCAATTGGTTTTAGACAGAAATAGAATTTTAAAATCTGCGACAACAGAGAATCCTTCAGTTATAAAATTAGATCAGCAAATTAATTCTTTGAAATTAAGTGTTGCATCTAGTTTAAATCGTACGCAGTCAAATTTAGAAATTCAAAATAGAAACATTAAAAGTCAGGAAGGAATTTTAAATACCAAAATTGTTAAAATTCCAGGGCAGGAACGTCAGTTAAGAGGTATTGCAAGACAGCAAAAAGTAAAAGAAGAATTGTATTTATACTTACTTCAAAAAAGAGAAGAAACGGCAATTTCACTTGCTGCGACAGAACCAAACGCCCGAGTGATTGATAGTGCGAAAGCAGATAGAGATCCGGTAAGTCCTAAGAAAAAAATCGTTTATTTAGCAGGTTTAATTCTTGGTTTAATAGTTCCTTTTGGAATTATTTATGTAGAGGATTTATTAGATACAAAAATCAAGAGTAAATCAGACTTAGAAGGAAAAACACAAATTCCGTTTATTGGTGATGTGCCAACTTCAGATAATACAGCAGAGTTGATTAAATCTGATGGTAGAACAAGTTCTAACGAAGCGATACGTATTGTAAGAACCAATTTAGAGTTTATGCTCACAAAAGTTCCGGATGGAATTGCTAAGACAATCTTTGTTACATCGACTTTTGCTTCAGAAGGGAAAACATTTATATCAGTAAATCTTGCAGCAACTTTTGCTTTATCAGGAAGACGAGTATTATTAATTGGAGCAGATATAAGAAGTCCAAAATTTGGAGAATATATGGATGTTCCCGGTTTGGGGTTAACAAATTACTTGTCTTCAACAGATAACAATATAAAAGATTATATTGTGAAGTATAAAGGATACGAAAATCTTTTTGTTTTACCTTCTGGAATTATTCCGCCAAATCCTGCTGAGTTATTGATGGGGAAAAAAATGGATCAACTTTTTGAACAACTAAAAAAGGAGTATGATTATATTATTGTAGATACTGCTCCTGCTAGTTTAGTTGCAGATACGGTATTGATTGCAAAAAATGCAGATACCTTTGTATATGTTATGCGTGCCAGAGTATTAGAAAAAAGTATGTTATCTATAGCTAATGCTTTTTATAAAGAAAAAAAACTGCCTAACATGTGTATTGTTCTTAACGATACTGATTCAGGAAAAAGTTATGGCTATGGTTATGGCCATAATCTTAGCGTCAAAAAGAAGCCCTGGTATAAAAGCCTGCTATCTAAATAGAAATTAATGTAAAAAAGCGATTCAAATTGAATCGCTTTTTTTATGGGGAAAACTTAAATTAGCTGAGCTGGAATTTGAAAAATTGGTTATTAGCGACGACTTCCTTTAGAGTAGAAACGTCAATTTTTACTTTTTGATTGAAATAAGAAATATGATTGCTATGATGAACATCAGTTCCAACAAAATCATACATTCCTTTTTTTAGTAGTTGTTCTGCAATTTTGGTGACTTCGTTACCATAATATCCTACTACTGCAAGTAAATTTAATTGAAATAGACATCCTGCTTTTTTTAACTTATCATACTCATTTAAATTTTTATGATAAAACAAATATCTTTCAGGGTGTGCTAATACCGGAATGTATCCTGCAATTTGTAAATCAAAAAGTATTTTATACAATTGAACAGGTGCATTTATGTATGACATTTCTACTAAAACATAATTATCCTTTAGCGTTAAAAGTTTTTCATTTTTAAAATGATTCTCAAACCAATCATCCATAAAATATTCGGCAGCAGCCTGAAACGGAATGATAATATTGTCCTTTTTTAGCAAAAGTTTAGTTTCCTGCTGTTTTTTGATAATAATTTCAGGAGAATTATTCCAAATGTAGTGACTAATATGAGGCGTTGTAATAAATTGTGTGACTCCAATTTCTGCAAAAGATTTAGCAAGAGTAGCTGTGTCAGCTATTGTTTTGGCACCATCATCAATTCCTGGTAACAAATGAGAATGGATGTCAACATAATCTCCGGCAAGAAGATCTTTTAAGTACGGTTTCGATTTAAGGAATGATAACATGCTTACAAAAATAAATAAAATAGATAGTACTTAGTATAGTTGACTATTTTTAATTGTAAAAATTTTATTGCAAACGCAATGACTTGCAAAATTATTGCAGAAATTAATTTGAAATATGGTCTATTATTTTATATTTGTTAATAATCAATAATGCAATTATTTATGAAAATAAAAGAAAATTTATCTAATAAAAGAATAGTATCTATAGATGCATTACGTGGAATTACCATTTTTGTAATGATTTTTGTAAACGAGCTGGCAAGTATAAAAGATGTACCACAATGGATGAAGCATATGTCTGCAGATGCCGATGCAATGACTTTTGCAGATTTAGTTTTTCCTGCTTTTTTATTTATAGTTGGAATGTCAGTTCCGTTTGCATTTAATGCCAGATTGATAAAAGGCGATAGCCCAAAGGTAATTTGGGCATATACTTTAAAACGCGCTTTAGCCCTAATAATTATTGGCGTTTATATGGTCAATTCAGAATATGGTTACGATGCTTCAAAAATGATAATCGCACCTGCTTTCTGGGGACTTTTGGCTTATTCAATGCCAATTCCAATTTGGAATAAATATGCTAAAGACTTTCCGGTTTGGCTAAAAAACACACTTCAATATGGTGGAATGCTGGTTTTAGTAATGTTGTATTTTTTATATGTTCAGGATACAGGAGAAATTGGTATGACACCAAAATGGTGGGGAATTCTGGGGCTAATTGGTTGGGCCTATCTTTTTACAGTAGTCTATTATTGGTTAGTTTCAGGAAGATTATGGGCTATGATTGCTTTTTTGATTGTTTGTGTTATTGCCAATTCTATTAATTTGACAGAAGAATCAATAATAAAGGAAACATATTGGTTAAACTTCATTGCCGGACATTTAACACATGCATCATTAGTAAGTGCCGGAGTTGTAATTTCGTTATTGTTCTTTGATCAAAAAGTAGCTCCCAAAATCAATTGGATGGTAATAGTTTTTGCGGTTTTATTTTTCGTGACAGGTTATTTATTAAGACCATATTTTGGAATTTCAAAAATAAAAGGAACGCCATCGTGGACCATGTTTTCGGCAACGATTTGCACCGTATTATTCTATTTTCTTTACTGGCTGATGGAAATTAAAAAACAAACCAAATGGAGTAATTTCTTTATGCCGGCGGCAGCAAATCCGCTATTGATCTATATTTTACCGGGAATAATTTATTATTTCTGTAAAGCATTTAGTATTCATATTATTCCGGGATATTTTCGTGTAAGAGTTCCGGGAATTATTTGGTCATTAGTTTTCTCAACAATAATGTTGTTTGTAATGAAAATATGCAACAAGTATAAAATTCAGCTGCAGTTATAGTTTCAGGTTTTTGAAATGAGACTATTTAACCGCAAAGTACACTAAGATTTAATTTTACTTTACACATAAAAACACAAAGTTAGCAAAGTTAGATCAACACAAAGCTTTGCGAACTTTGTGTTTTTTATAACCTCGCTTATTAAAAAAACTTTGCGCACTTTGCGGTAAAAAAAAACGGTTTGAGAGAACTTGAAACCTGAAACTTGAAACCTGAAACAATTCCTATCTCACGCGCTTAAACGCAATCGGTCCGTTTCTTTTTTTATTGTCGACAAAAGTACCTTCTAATGTATTTCCGTCTTCAGACAATTTTAAAGTATGAGTTCCCGCTGTTGCCCATCCTTCAATTGGTAATGTTACTGAGACAGTATAAGTAATTGTATTTCCTGTTCTCTTTCCGGTACCGCTTTCTACAAATTTTTGTCCCTTCCATTCTAAATAATGCGAGAAATTAATTTTTCCGTTTTGTTCAGATATAATAGCAACTGCATTTTGAACACCTGGATTTATATCTTCCCAAACGCCATTAATGTCAATTTTTGAAACAGCAGATTTATTTTGGCTATAGCCAAAATTTGAAAGTAATACCACAACGAAAAGTATAAATAAAGGCCTTGTCTTCATGTTTTTAATTTTGGACTATAACTGATTTTATTTCTAAAAATGCTCCTGAAACCGGATTGTAATTCACAAAATTGAATTTACAGAGATTATGAATATTTAAAAGTTTTCCATTTGGTAATCCGTCTTGCTTAAAATCAGACCAGGGAATTTTGATTGTTAAGAATTTTTTTGGTGAAGCCTGAATATCAACTCTCGGATGCGATCCGCCATGTACGCAGCCAGTTCCTTCTTCATTTCCCTCTCTGGCTTGCAATTTTATAAGATGTGATGATTTATAAGTTATGCTTACAAACTTGGAATTATCTGATAAATTTGTTGGAGCACCATCATTAGAATCTGAGGCAGTAATCATGACATTTAACTCTATTTCTCCCACCGGATTGTCTTTTGCGGTTACCCTAATAATTCTTTCTTTTTTTCGAATTGCATTAATGGTTTTCTGATTTTCTTTGGCTGGACCGGCAATATACCAGATAGAAGATTTTACAAGATTTCTATCTGAATCTAAATGATTTTGGATAGTAGCAAAACCTGATGTAAAAAGGATTGTCAATAGCAAGAGAAATGAATCAATTAGGATCAGAATTCTGTTTTTCATGGAAGACTATTTTGGTTCAAAATCAAAAATATACTTTTTTATTCTCCGTTTCAGTTTTTCTTTTTTTTATTCTTTTTAAAATAGACATCCGTTTTAAATTAAATTCTAAATTTGTAAGAAGTTATCTCTAAAAAAAAACAACAACATGAAATGAAAAATATGAAATACCTAGTCGTTTTGTTTTTCTTTTTTCAGATACCATTTTGTTATTCGCAAAATGATACAATTTCGAATGAGAACAAAAAGGATATATTAGATGTACTGTATAAGCTTTTTCATAAAAATGATTCAGTAAGAATAAATCCAGATAAAAAAATAGCTTTTTCATTGCTTCCGGTTCCTATTGATGCAAATAAAAATGCAGGATTAGTGGTTTCTTTTTTAACCACATTTTACCTCGGCGACCGTAATACGACCAAAATGTCTCAGGTTTCTTTTTCGCCTTATTTCAGTTTTACCAAACAATATGTTTTTCCTGTTCAGTCTTACATTTATACAAAAGACGATAATTGGAATTTTATCGGAGATTATCGTTATATGATTTACCCGCAAGATACTTATGGTTTAGGCGGACACAATACAGATAAAAAAATGTCTACGTTAGATTATCAGCAATGGCGTTTTTATCAATTTGCGACCAGAAAAATTATTGGAAATTTTCGGTTGGGATTGGGGTTGCTGTATGATAACTATCAAAATATTTCAGAGCAATCGTATATTGATGGCGAAACCGATTATTACAAATATATGAATGGAGATTTCTCTGATAAAACTTCTTTTGGAGTTGCAATTCAAGGTTTGTACGATTCCAGGAAAAATAACGTAAATCCCGAGCAAGGTATATATGTAGAAGCAGATTATAGAATGAATACAAGTGGAGTAGATGGTGAAAAATGGAATTCTATTTATTTTGATGCCCGAAAATATCATTCATTTAGCAAAGAGAAACACAGAGTTTTGGCTTACAGAGCCTTTTATTGGTCTATTTTTGGCGGAAAACCTCATTATCTCGATTTACCAAGTATTGGTTGGGATCGGGATGGTAAAACGGGTCGTGGTTTTACCAGAAATAGATTCCGAAGCAATGCATTGATGTATTTTGAGACGGAATATCGAACAGATATTTCTAAAAACGGATTTTGGGGAGTCGTATTTTTTACCAATGTTTCTTCAGTTTCAAAATTGGATACCTACGATTTTAAAAAATGGAATCCTGCAGCAGGAGCCGGTTTGCGCATTAAATGGAACAAACAAAACAACAGTAATTTGGTGCTGGATTTTGGAGTTAGTAAAAACGATTGGTCTTTACGATTAGGTTTGGCCGAAAATTTCTAACTTCCCAAAAAATCAATCAGTTTATTTTTCATGCAATTATCAGTAATTATTCTTAATTATAATGTGCGTTACTTTCTGGAACAATGTGTTTTAAGTGTTCAGGAAGCGGTTTCGACACTTGATGCCGAAATTATTGTCGTCGATAATAATTCGTCAGATGAGAGTTGTTTGATGATGCAAAATAAATTTCCAACAGTAAAGCTGATTCAGAATAATGACAATTTTGGTTTCCCAAAAGGAAATAATATTGGAGTTGCGCAAGCTCGTGGAAAATATGTTTGTATACTAAATCCCGATACAGTTGTTGCTGAAGATACGTTTACAAAGATTTTGGCTTTCGCCGAAAGGCAAACAGATTTAGGAATTGTAGGCTGCAAATTAATTGACGGAACAGGAAACTTTCTGCCGGAAAGCAAACGTGGAGTTCCAACGCCTTGGGTTGCTTTTACAAAGATTTTAGGTTTGTATAAGGCTTTTCCAAACACCTATCTTTTCAATCAATATTATGCACAGCATTTAAGCGAAAATGAAACGGGAAAAGTTGCTATTTTGGTGGGAGCTTTTATGTTTTTAAAACGCGATTTATATCAGGAATTAGAAGGCTTTGACGAAGATTGTTTTATGTATGCAGATGATATTGATTTGTCGTATCGTGTTTTGCAAAAGCAAAAAGCAAATTATTATTTTCATGAAACAACCGTTTTACATTATAAAGGAGAAAGTACGGTAAAAGACGAAAAATACATGAAACGTTTTCAGGAAGCAATGAATTTCTTTTATCAAAAGCATTTTAAGAAATCATGGTTCTTTACTTTTTTTATTCAAATCGGAATTTGGTTTTTCTCTTTTGTAAAAATGTTTCAGGGAAAAGTTAAGTCAAAACCTTTGCCCGAAAGTGTCGTTTTTTATTCTTCAAATAGAATTTTGTCTGAAAAATTACCTTCTATTTTAAAAAATAAAGTGTACTTTTTAGATTTCAAAAAAGAAAAAATGGTAAATTCGTGGCTGGTTTTTAAGGGTAAAAGAGGGGAGATTATTTTGGATAATCAGTATGTTTCATTCAAAAAATGTATCAAAATCATAGAAACTCTTAAAGATAAGAACATTACTTTTAAGATTTTCCCCAAAAACACCAATTTTATTATTGGAAGCAATTCTCGAGATGACAGGGGGCAAATTATAAAAATTGAGTAAAAAATTATATTAAGTGTAATTTATATTTAAAATATTCAGTAATTTCGCAATCAGAAAATCAAAATCATCCTTTAGATTAACAATATGGCAAGATTTGAATTAAAGCTTCCTAAAATGGGAGAAAGTGTCGCTGAAGCAACCATTACAAACTGGTTGAAAGAAGTTGGAGACAAAATTGAAGCTGATGAAGCAGTACTGGAAATTGCAACTGATAAGGTTGATAGTGAAGTGCCAAGCGAGGTATCAGGGATTTTGATCGAACAATTGTTCGGTAAAGATGATTTAGTTCAGGTAGGACAAACCATTGCGATTATTGAAACAGAAGGTGACTCACCGGTTGCAAAAACTGATGAAGTTGCTGCTCCTGCAGAAGTTGCTGAAATCGAAAAAACAATTGAAACTGCAAAAGAAGTTGTTTCTGCTCCGCAAGATTTCTCTGGATCAGATAAATTCTTTTCTCCATTGGTAAAAAATATCGCAAAGGAAGAAGGTATTTCGGTTGCTGAATTAGAAAGCATTGCAGGTTCAGGAAAAGATGGCCGCGTAACAAAAGAAGATATCTTAAAATATATTGAAAACCGTAAATCAGGTGTTGTAGAAGCTCCAAAAACTCTAGTTCCTGCTCCAAGAGCAGCAGAACCAGTAGTAGCTCCGGTTCAAAAAAGCCAACAAGCAGTTCCGGTTTCTATAAATGGAGGTGATGAAATCATCGAAATGGACAGAATGCGTAAACTGATTTCAGGATATATGGTGGCTT
Source organism: uncultured Flavobacterium sp. (assembly GCF_963422545.1). Taxonomy (NCBI): domain Bacteria; kingdom Pseudomonadati; phylum Bacteroidota; class Flavobacteriia; order Flavobacteriales; family Flavobacteriaceae; genus Flavobacterium; species uncultured Flavobacterium sp. The sequence continues at coordinate 337,258 of NZ_OY730238.1, read as the reverse complement.
CAGTACAAACTTCGGCTCACGTTCAGTCGTTTATTGAAGTTGATGTAACGAACATTGTAAAATGGAGAGATAAAGTTAAAACTGCTTTCGAGAAAAGAGAAGGTGAGAAGTTGACTTTTACGCCAATTATGATGGAAGCGGTTGCAAAAGCACTAAAAGATTTCCCTGGAATGAATATTTCTGTTGATGGTGATTATATCATCAAAAAGAAAAATATAAATTTAGGAATGGCTGCAGCTTTACCAAACGGAAATTTAATTGTTCCGGTAATTAAAAATGCAGATCAGTTAAACCTTGTTGGAATGGCAAAAGCGGTTAACGATTTAGGAAACCGCGCAAAAGCCGGAAAACTAAAACCGGACGATACGCAAGGCGGAACTTATACTGTAACAAACGTAGGTACTTTTGGCAGCGTTTTTGGAACACCAATTATTAATCAGCCTCAAGTTGGGATTCTGGCTCTGGGTGCAATTCGTAAAGTGCCGGCAGTTATTGAAACTCCGGATGGTGATTTTATCGGAATTCGTCAAAAAATGTTCTTATCACACTCTTACGATCATAGAGTTGTTGATGGAGCTTTAGGTGGAAGTTTCGTGAAAAGAGTAGCTGAATATTTAGAAGCTTTTGATGTAGACAGAGATTTCTAAAAACATCATAAATATAAAATAGAACCCGAGGAATTATTAAAATTTCTCGGGTTTTTTGTTTTGTAAGAAAAGGTTAAAGAAAAGGAGAACAGTCTTCTTTGAGAATAAATTTAAACGTTAAAATGTCGAAATTGCCTTCTTTTTTGTTTAAAAAAATCAAGAATAAAAGAGGAAATTCGGCTTTAAAAATTACATTTGTAAACTTATAAAAATTAAAAATGGAACTCAAACTCAACAAACCAATTTGCTTTTTTGATCTTGAAACAACCGGGATTGATATCGGTAAAGATCGAATTGTAGAAATTTCGATATTCAAAGTTTTTCCAAACGGAAATAAAGAAAGTAAAACATGGTTGGTGAATCCAACGATTCCAATTCCACCGCAAACAACCGCTGTTCATGGCATCACAGACGAGAAAGTAGCAAACGAGCCTACTTTTGCAGAGTTGGCTCCGCAAGTCTATAATATGATGAAGGATAGTGATTTGGGCGGATTTAATTCAGATCGTTTTGATATTCCGTTGCTGGCTGAAGAATTGCTTCGTGCTGGAGTTGATTTTGATATGAAAAATAAAGTTTCAGTAGATGTGCAGACTATTTTTCATAAAATGGAAGAGCGTACTTTGAGTGCTGCATTGAAATTTTATTGCGGAAAAAGTCTCGAAAATGCTCACTCAGCAGAAGCAGATACAATGGCGACTTATGAAATCCTAAAAGCGCAATTGGATCGTTATCCGGAATTAGAAAATGATATGAAATCATTATCTGAATTTACAACTCGTAAAAAAATCGCTGATTTTGCAGGAATGATTGCTTTTGATAAAGACAACGAAGAGATTTTTACTTTCGGAAAACATAAAGGAGCAAAAGTTGATAAGGTATTAGAGACAGAACCCGGATATTTTAGCTGGATTCAAAATGCCGATTTTCCTTTGTATACCAAGAAAGTCTTGACAGCAATAAAATTAAGAAAGTTAAATACGAAATAAGGTTCTGAGTCGCTGAGGTTCTAAGGTTCTAAGTTTTTAAGCTTGATTTCTTAGAATCTCAGCAACTTAGAACCTCAGTACCTTTAAAAAGAATGAAGATTATTTGTATCGGTAGAAACTATACCAATCATATTGAGGAATTAAAAAACGAACGTCCAACAGAACCGGTGATTTTTATGAAACCGGATTCAGCAGTTTTGTTAAAGCAACATCCGTTTGTAATTCCAGAATTTTCTGAAGAAATTCATCACGAAATTGAGATAATTGTTAAAATTAGTAAAGTAGGAAAGTATATCGAACCTAAATTTGCTCATAAGTATTATGATGAAATAAGTGTAGGTATAGATTTTACAGCCAGAGATTTACAAGATAAATTAAAAGCAAAAGGATTGCCTTGGGAGAAAGCAAAAGCGTTTGATGGCTCTGCTGTTATTGGAGATTTTTTACCCAAAAGCGATTTTGTTTCGATGGAAAATCTTACATTTGAGTTAACAAATAATTCTCAAACAGTTCAAAAAGGAAATACAAGCTTAATGCTTTGGAAAATTGATGAGCTGATTTCGTATGTTTCGCAATATTTTACATTAAAAATAGGCGATATCATTTTTACAGGAACGCCGGAAGGTGTTGCTGTGGTTAAACCAAACGATGTTTTAGAAGGCTTTTTAGAAGATAAAAAATTATTCAGAATACAAGTAAAATAATGGCTTTAAAGTACAACCTTTCGAAAGTATATGCGCTTTCAGATAATGATCCTGAATTTGTAAATGAAATTCTCAAATTATTTGTTACCGAAGTCCCTGAAGATTTAAAACAAATAAAAGAAGGAATCAGGAAAAAGGATCATAAGTATGCTTATTCTTATGCTCACAAAATTAAACCTACATTAGATCTAATGGGGTTAAATGTAGCATTTGAAGAAATCCTGCAAGTTGAAGCCTGGACAAAAGCAGAAGGCAAGAAAAAAGAAATTGTCGAAACTTTTAAGAGTATTAAATTGCAGGTAAAAGAGGCAATAAAAGAAATCAAGAAAGACTTTGATTTGTAAGATATGGGCGTGACTCTATTTTTGTCCTTTTTTAATTTAGGTCAAAAATAGAGTCGGGTTATTCACTATATCTTTTGTTCCGGAAAACTTCGTTAAGTGAGCATTTGTCGTTTGTCACAAAAGGATGCCGTTTCTACCCCTCACGCAAAATCGTTGCGACAACAACCTTCTTTATAATAATAACTTACAATGTCGTAAGTAAATATATTCCACAGCTATGAAAGCAACTATCATTACTATTGGAGATGAAATTTTAATAGGTCAAATTGTAGATACAAACTCAGGTTTTATCGCAAAATCCCTAGACCGAATCGGTGTTGAAGTTCATGAGATGATTTCGATAAGCGATGATAAAAAACACATTTTAGATACATTTGCGCAATTGCAAAACAAAGTCGATGTTGTAATTGTAACGGGTGGTTTAGGGCCAACAAAAGATGATGTTACCAAGAAAACGTTTTGCGAATACTTTGATGATGAACTAGTCGTGAATCCAGAAGTTTTAGCGCACGTGACCGAGTTGATCGAAGGTTTTTACAAACGCCCAATTTCGCAATTAAATAAAGATCAGGCTCTGGTGCCATCAAAATGTACCGTTTTGCATAACAAAGTGGGAACAGCACCGGGAATGTGGATGAAGAAAGAAAATACCGTATTTATTTCGCTTCCGGGAGTTCCGTATGAAATGAAATACCTGATTGAAGAAGAAATAATTCCAAAAATAGTTCGCGAGTATAAACGCCCTTATATCATACATAAAACTATTTTAACGTATGGTCAAGGTGAGAGTTTAGTTGCAGAACGTATCGAAGATTGGGAAAATAATCTGCCTGAATTTATCAAGCTTGCTTATTTGCCAAATCCGGGAAGAGTGCGTTTGCGTTTGTCAGCCAGAGGAACAAATAAAGAAGAATTAGAAGCGGCAATAGGAGAAAATGTGAAATCATTAGATGCTATAATTCATGATATTATAGTAGGTTATGAAGAAAATGAAACAATAGAATCAGTAATTGGAAAAATACTGACAAAACAAAAGAAAACAATTTCAACTGCTGAAAGTTTTACAGGAGGAAAAATTGCTTCTGTTTTATCAGCTGTTCCCGGAGCTTCTAATTATTTTAAAGGCAGTATAGTCTCGTATGCAACAGAAGCGAAGGTTAATGTTCTCGGTGTCTCGCAAGATTTAGTCGATCAGTTTTCGGTTGTAAGTGCAGAGGTTGCTTCGGCTATGGCTTTGAGCGTTAAAGAGATACTAAAAACAGACTATGCAATCGCGACAACTGGGAACGCCGGACCGACAAAAGGGGATTCAGATGCTGAAATTGGAGCTGTTTTTATCGCTTTGGCTACTCCGGATGGTATAATTGTCGAAGAATTTAACTTTGGCCAACCTCGTGAAAAAGTGATAGATAGAGCGACGATTAAGAGTTTGGAGATCTTACAGAAAGAAATTTTAAAAATTGTGCGATAATTTTTTGTTTCAATCGTTTATTTTTCTTTTCTTTGCACCCTGATTTTGAATAACGATAAAAGATAAGTATAATGTCAAGAGTTTGTGACCTTACAGGTAAAAGAGCGATGGTAGGAAATAACGTTTCTCACGCTATGAACAAAACTAAGAGAAAGTTTTCTGTAAACTTAGTTAAAAAGCGTTTTTATCTTCCAGAAGAAGATAGATGGATTACTCTTAGAGTAGCAGCATCTACGATAAAAACAATTAATAAAAATGGAATCACTGCTGTTTTGAAAAAAGCACAGTCAGAAGGATTTATCAAATAATCTTTTCCTAAATAAATATATAGCAAGATGGCAAAGAAAGGTAATAGAATCCAGGTAATTTTAGAATGTACTGAGCACAAGACTTCTGGTGTTCCAGGTACTTCTAGATATATTACAACTAAGAACAAAAAAAATACTCCAGACAGATTAGAGATTAAAAAAATTTAATCCAATCTTGAAAAGAGTAACTGTTCACAAAGAAATTAAGTAATAATTAGAGATTTTTGTAAATCTCGAATGGTTTAGCCATGAGAGTTTTATAAAAGCTTCAAATAACATTTGAATCATGGCAAAGAAAACCGTAGCATCGTTACAAACATCTTCTAAGAGATTATCAAAAGCCATCAAAATGGTAAAATCTCCTAAAACTGGTGCATATACATTCGTAGAATCTATTATGGCTCCTGAAGAAGTTGATGAATTCTTGAAAAAGAAATAATTACAATCACATTATATAGAAAAGCTACTTTCATTCGGAAGTAGCTTTTTTATTTTTTATATTTGTCTAAAATTTAAAGAAGCATACGTAATTTTGGGTTTCTTTAAATATTAAAGATTATTTAGATTGTAAAATCGAATAATCTAAAAAACTAACAATCTATAAAAATGAGTTTTTTTAAAAAATTATTCTCTACTGATAAAAAAGAGACTTTGGACAAAGGTCTTGAAAAATCAAAAACTATCTTTTTCTCAAAGTTAAGTAAAGCCGTTGCCGGAAAATCTAAAGTCGATGACGACGTTCTGGATAATCTGGAAGAAATTCTTGTAGCTTCTGACGTTGGAGTAAATACAACGTTGAAAGTAATTTCAAGAATCGAAAAACGTGTTGCCGAAGATAAATATTTAGGTACAGACGAATTGAACCAAATTCTTCGTGATGAAATTGGTGCTTTATTATCAGAAACTAATACTGGAGAAGCAACTGAATTCGAAATCCCGAAAGATAAAAAACCATACGTTTTAATGGTGGTTGGTGTCAATGGAGTTGGTAAAACAACAACAATTGGTAAACTGGCTTATCAGTTTAAAAAAGCGGGTTATAAAGTAGTTTTAGGAGCTGCAGATACTTTTCGTGCTGCTGCGATTGATCAATTGCAAGTTTGGGCAGATCGTGTAGATGTGCCAATTGTGAGGCAAAATATGGGTAGTGATCCTGCTTCTGTTGCGTTTGATACTTTGCAATCAGCTGTTGCACAAAATGCCGACGTAGTTATTATAGATACTGCCGGACGTTTGCATAACAAAATCAATTTGATGAACGAATTGACTAAAGTAAAACGTGTCATGCAAAAAGTCGTTGCCGATGCTCCACATGATGTACTTTTGGTTTTAGATGGTTCAACAGGTCAAAATGCTTTTGAACAAGCGAAACAATTTACTGCCGCTACCGAGGTAACTTCTCTTGCGGTAACTAAACTAGACGGAACTGCAAAAGGTGGTGTTGTAATTGGTATTTCAGACCAGTTCCAGATTCCTGTAAAATATATTGGTATTGGTGAAGGAATTGAAGATTTGCAAGTCTTTAATAAATATGAATTTGTAGACAGCTTTTTTAAATAATAGTATGAGTTTTTCTTCTTTAAAAAATATAACGCCTGTTAGTTTTTATTTCGCAAGCGTTATATGTTTTGTTTTGGCTAATGTATTAAAAGATAAAAGCCTTTCTTTTTATTATGTTTTATTGGTTTTAGGGCTAGGATTTTTCTTTGCGGGTATGCTTAAAAGAATCCGTACAAGGAAATAGGGTGTTTCTGTTAGGAAAGAAATTATTGGTACAATGCACTAATTTTCTCCCATAAAACTTTATCAAAATCTGATAAGGCAAGATTAACATTGTCCGCCGCATCACCCATTCTGATAATTACCATATTCTTATTCGGAATCACATAAATTTTCTGGTCGTTTTTACCAAGAGCCATAAACATATCGTTTGGTGCTGTTGGAATTATACTTCCTGAAAACGTAAGCTGTGATTGTGGTAAATGATAATTTGCTTTTCCATTTAACCACCACAAATAACCGTAACCTAAATTAATGTTTTGCGAAGTATTGGTAGCTTCGTTAAAATAGGTTTCGTCTAAAATTTGGGTTTTGTCCCATTTTCCTTTGTTGAGCATTAAAAGTCCGAAGCGTGCCATGCTTCTAGAGGTACTGGTGTAAACGCTATTAACACCAAGCTGAACCCAAGTACCATTCATGCCTATTTTATCTCTTAATTTAGCGTTGAAGTAATTCTCCCAGGTTTGTCCGCTTGCTTTTGCGACAGCATCTTGCAATTTTACATATACATTATGATAAGCCCAACGTGTTCCTGCATCGGCTTTATAGATTAAACTGGCAGGATCTACATCATCAGTACTGTCATCAAGACCTGAAGTCATGGTAAGCAGATGTTTACAGGTAATTAGGTTTTCTTGTGCAAGTGTTTCGCTTGTCCATCCGGTTCCTAAATATTTTGAAATTTTATCGTTTATATTTAAGAGGTTTTCTTGTTGTGCAATTCCCGTTATGGTTGATGTTAATGTTTTTCCGGCGCTTGCCCAATACCAGTTTGTGGTTGGAGAATGACCGTTGAAATAATTTTCCATTACAATTCGGCCATTGACTAAAATGATGAATGATTTAGAATGTTTGAGTTCTAAATAGTCTAGAAGCGGTTGAACTGCGGCTTGATTCCATTTTAGATCTGTCATGGATTTTGTTTCCCAAGTATTTCCTGTTAATGGTGGAAAATACATACTTTCGGCTGGAGTAGGTGTTGGTTCAGTTCGATCTGAACTGCATCCTGTAAATGCTAAGATTGTCAGGATTATACAAATGGTTTTAGTCATGGTTTTTTGGTTTTGGTTTGGAGTTGGACTAAAAATAGTTAGAATAGTTTAATTGGTTTCGTGATTTTTTATTTCTTTTCATCTTTATAAGTTTAACTTTGTAGTTCGCAAAAAAATCTCTTTTGTAAACTGGAGTCCTAGCCCTGATGGGAGGGAAAATCCTTTTGTGCCGGTGTTCGGCACAAAAGATTGGAAGGACAGCAGGAAATAGCTCCTGATTCCTAAATTAATTTGGATCAAAAGTAATTGAATTTTAATATAATAAACTATGAAAAACACTTTTATGATTTTGGTTTTGTCGCTTTTGTTTGTGAGTTGCAAGCAGGAAATTAAACCAACAGATATCGCAAAACTTAATGGCTATTGGGAAATCGAAAAGGTGGTTTTTGATAAGGGTGAACAGAAGGATTACGGAATGAATGAAAGCTTTGATTATTTTGATATTAAAAACAATAAAGGAATTCGAAAGAAAGTGATGCCGCAATTTGATGGAACTTTTTTGACAAGTGATTCTTTTGAAAATGTTTCGGTTCGATTTAAGGGTGACCAAGTATTTTTGGATTATAAAACGGCTTATGCAAAATGGAGCGAGGAGTTGATTTCGATTTCGGATAAGGAGCTGGTAGTTAAAAATCAGGAGAAAAAAGAATATCATTATAAAAAAGCAGGACCAATAAATTTATTAAACGATGGCAAAAAGACTAAATAATCAGAGTACGATTGGGGCTGTTTTGCAACAGATAATCCAGGTGAATAAATTGGGACCCGGAATGGATCAGATTGATGTAAAAGAGGCGTGGAGACAGTTGATGGGGAATGGTGTGAACACATATACTAAAAATGTTGTACTAAAAGGCAGTACATTGTATGTTGAACTTGGATCGGCTGTTTTAAGGGAAGAACTTAGTCACGGAAAGTCAAAAATCGTTAAAATGATTAATGAAGAATTAGGTCGTGAAGTTGTGAAGGACGTTGTATTGCGTTAACCTTTTAGTTTAAAAAAAAATAAAATTAGCACTTCTGTTTTTAGAAGTGTTTTTTTTATAATACATTTGATCGGTAAGTATTTATTTACTAAATAAACTCTGACTTAATATTTAACAACTAAAAACAATCAAAAAAACAATGAAAAAAGTATTATTTATTTTAACCGTATTATTTGCTTTAAACAGTTATTCGCAAAAGAAAAAAGTAGCTACTGTTTCATTTTACACGGATAAAACAATCGATCTTTCGGAATTAGGTTTAAATGGACTCGCTGCGATAGCTGATTTAGGAAACAATCCAAATTTTAACCTTTCTCCAATTTTAGAGAAATATCACAATGCATTTTTTAATGATTATGCTAAAAAATTCCCGTTTGATTTACTTCCCGAAACTGAAGTGACTCAGAAACCGGAATACATTGCTTTTACTCCTAAATTTGCAAGAGAAGGCGGAGAAAGTGGTACTATTATTAACTATCCTGGATACAAATATATTTATGAAGGTACGAATGGTTCTGCAAATGAAGAAGCGTCTGCACAAATGTTTAAAGAAGTAGCTGATGGTATTCTATTTACTGAAATTCATTTTGCTGTAGTAAAAGGATTCGCTGTTGGTGGAACTGGAACAATAAAAATGAAAGCTTATGCCAGAATCGCTTTATACGATAAAACAGGAAAAAAAGTATTCGCTTTTTCTGAAGGAGCAAACTCTAAGAAAACTGGAACGATCGTAGGTGGAATTCCTGTTTTAAATCTTGATAAAGTACTACCTATGTGTGAAAGTGCATTAGAAGAGCTTTTAAAAGATCTTGATGAAAAAATTGAGAAAGTTGTTAAAAAGTCAGATAAGCTTTAGTCAACATTTGTTATAAACACAAAAAAAATCCATTCGCCGCGGCGAATGGATTTTTTTTGTGTTTACAAAGTTCAGTAATCGAAAATCTGAACTCTAAAATCTAAATTATTAGAATTGCTCTCTTCCAGCAAAATGGAATGCACCTTCGATAGCTGCATTTTCATCGCTATCAGAACCGTGAACTGCATTTTCTCCGATAGAAGTTGCATATGCTTTACGGATAGTTCCTTCAGCAGCTTCAGCTGGATTTGTAGCTCCAATTAAAGTTCTGAAATCTTCTACTGCGTTGTCTTTTTCTAAAATTGCAGCAACAATTGGTCCACGAGACATGAATTCAACTAACTCTCCGTAGAAAGGTCTTGCAGCGTGAACAGCATAAAATGCCTGAGCATCAGCTACAGTTAATTGAGTTAATTTTAATGAAACGATTTTGAAACCACCATTAGTGATCATTGCTAAGATATTACCGATGTGTCCGTTTTGAACTGCATCTGGCTTAATCATTGTAAAAGTTCTATTTGTTGCCATTATATTGCTTATTTTTAATTTTGTGCAAAAGTATACTTTTTTATGAATTGATTTTAATAAATTCATAATTAAACAGTAAGAAATATTGTTTTTGTGGTTTTTTTAAACCATATAAGCTATATAAGTTCATTTTAGTAAAATCTTTTAACGTTTGCATTATAAAAAATAAAGGCGCACAAGTTTGCGCGCCCAGACTTATAATAACTTATATAACTTATATGGTGAAAAAGATTAGACTTTAAAAATGAGTTTGTTTTTATAGAATATCCATAAAATAAAAGACCAGATTCCCACATAAACTAAAGCTCCGGCTAATGAAGCCATCATTGGATTGCTGAAAAACGGCGCAATCCCAAAATGGTATAAATAGTTTAAAAGATTAATTTGAGTTTCAGGATTTTCAGGATTTTTTAGTTGAACCATTATTAAGGCTTGCGGGATAATCTGAGAAAAGAAAAATACAATCATTGGGTTTACTCCCCAGATTAAAAACAATTTGAATCCTTTTTTACAATCTGCAATATCAATTGCATAATACAATATTGATAAAACTGTAGCAGCCAATCCTGTGGTGTATAAAACATAACTGCTTGTCCAAAGTGATTTGTTTATTGGGAGAACGATATTCCAGATTAAACCTGCAATGATAAGTGCTACACCGGCAATAGCGATTTTTATAGCTTTTTGAGTTTTAGATATTTCGCGCTGTAATATTAGACCAATTAATAAGCCAATGATTCCGTTTACAATTGAAGGAATTGTACTTAAAATTCCTTCCGGATCCCAGGTTATGGTTTCGCGGTACATGTGTCCTTTAAGTAGAACGCTATCTAGCCAAGAAGCTAAATTTGTTCCTTTTTCTAAACTTGCTTCGCCAATTCCCGGAACAGGAACTAGGGTCATTATAGCCCAATAACTCAGTAATAGAATTATTCCGGTGATGATTTGTGTTTTTTTGCTTGTTTTTAAATACAAAAGTGAAACTACAAAGTAAACAATTCCAATACGTTGTAAAACGCCAGGTAAACGAACACTTTGATAAGCTTCGATACCGCTATAAGCTAAAAAAAGATAAATAAAGAGAATAGAAAAAGCCAGAATGTTTTTGACTTTTGAACTGAAATTACCCATTAAGGCATAACCAACAGCAACGGTAATGATTAAACGGCCAATAAGAAGTGGAATTTCATCAAGACCAAAAAGCTGAATTTTGGCAAAAAAATTAAAGAAAATCCCAAGGCAGAACATTCGTAAAGAACGAACAAGGATTTTGTTAAAAGTTGTTTCGTCCCAAGTTTTAGTTGGCATTGCAAGCGGAACTGCAACTCCCATAATAAAGATGAAAAAAGGGAAAACTAAATCGGTTGGCGTGCAGCCATGCCATTCAGAATGTAATAAAGGTGCGTAAACATGTTTCCAATCTCCGGGATTGTTTACAATAGTCATTAATAAAATTGTTAATCCTCTAAAGACATCCAAGGATATCAAGCGCTCTCTGGTCATAATTTTGGTAAATAGGTTAATTTTTGTTTTTTAAAAGTTACTATTTGGTTTAGAGAGGCAATAATCTTAGAAGATGTGGTTATTTGTTTCTGAGGATTATTACTTTGTTTTTTTGTCACGAAATTTTTTGCCACGAATTTCACTAATTTTCACTAATTTCTATTCTAAAAGACAAAAATAATTCGTGGAAATTTGTGAAATTCCTGGCAAACGATTATATTGTTATGATATTAAAATTTGTTTCTAATGGTTTTAATTTTTGAATTAAAAGCGGGATCAATTGTTCGCCTTTTTCCAGATAAAATTCTGAAAAATTTGCTTGGCGTTCCTGTAAACTCTGATTAGGGAATAATTCGCATTGTAAATCTACTACACGTTGTAATTCGTTATCAAGTTTTCGTTTTTGAGCTTTTAATAAACGTTTTTCAAGGTTTTCTAAACCTTTCTTTTGTTTTACTTCTTGTGCTTTTACAGCTCCGGTAAATGATTTATCAGTTTGTTGTGCCAGTTCGTAAAGATATTTAAATTGTTTTTCTAACGTTTCTTTTTGAGGCGTTAAATCAATAGGAAAAGCTGATAATTTGTGCGTAATCGTATTTATTAAGTCGGCAGGTTTTGTGAATAGATCTGTCCAGCTTAAGTTCAGTTTATCTGCTTTTTGGGCTTGTTTTTCGGTATTTAAAAGAACAGAATTACGAACTAAAAGTATCGGAAAAGTGATATTTACCGCATCAAAGAAAGATTTTAATTCTAACCAATAAGCAATTTCTCCGCCTCCGCCAATGTAGCATAAATTTGGCAGAATAATTTCCTGATATAACGGACGCATGATTACATTTGGACTAAATTTTTCCGGATTGCTTGCTAATAATTTTAGAATTTCTTCTTTCGAAAAGGAGATCTTAGTATTGTTTACAAAGTATTTATTATTTTCAAAAATGATTCTTTCTCTTAAATCATCTTCAATATAAAACAAATTGATTTCTCGGGGATTTACCTGAACGGTATAATCTTTAAATTTCGCTATGGTTTCCTGAACCGCTTTAAATGAAGTTTGTTGCTCTAGTTCTTCTTTTATATATGGAATAAAAGCACGTTTCAAATTGGCATCATCAGCATCCAGAATTACTAAACCATAATTTGCAAATAAACTATTGGCTAAAAAACGAGTAGCGTCAGCAAGATTTTCATGTTTTAAATAAGCTTCTTCAAACACTTTTTTCAAGACATTGGCATTTGTGCTTGAGCCTAAATCTTTTGAATAAATTTCGAAAAATTCTTCTAGACCCTCCGTAGAAAGTCTCCCGACTGGACCGGTACTTTCTTTGTTCCAATGAAATTTTTTTCCTTTGAAATTAAAATAATTAATCTCTTCAAAATCGTGGTCTTCTGTCGCCATCCAATAAATGGGAACAAAATTATTTGCCGGATATTTTAGCTTTAATTCCTTGGTAAGATTAATTGTCGAAATGATTTTATATAAGAAATACAATGGACCGCTAAATAAATTTAATTGATGCCCGGTTGTAATTGTAAACGTATTAGGAAGCGCTAAAAGCTCAATATTTTGTTTTGTCGAGTCCGAAATTTCAATGTTTTGATATTGCTTTTTTAAAGTCTCAACCAGAGGAATTCGGTTTGCATTATCAAAGTTAGCTTGCTTTTCAGTGATTTGTTTTTCGAAGTTTTCCAATGTTGGAAAATGATTGTACAGCGGCTTTAATTCTGATTTTTGGTCTAAATAATCTTGTATTAATTTAGAGAAATATCCTGAAGTTTGATAGCTGATACAGTCGGTAGGCATAGTTTTAAATTTATTTTTGATAGCTGTAAATTTAATGAAAATATATACTTAAAAACGGTTTTAACGATTGCTTATGATTTGATTTTTACTTTTAGGATTAAAAATCTTGTAATCAGGTTTTTAATTTTTTTTGCTCTAAAGATAATAGGTGGAGAAGAAAGTTTACGAAATTTGTTAAAAAGAATCATTGTTTTGAAACTTATTCTTGTAAAGATGAATTATTAATAATGAAATTATATTTTTGCAAGAAAAAAAAGTACATCTATCTTACATGAAAAATAATCCAAATAAGGAGAATTCCTTGCGACACGTTCTTTTTGGTTCTTTAATTGGTACCACAATTGAATTTTTTGATTTCTACATTTATGCCAATGCCGCCGTATTGGTTTTTCCTCAACTATTTTTTCCGGGCGCTAATAGCACTATTTCTACACTGGAATCATTGGCTACGTTTTCGATAGCTTTTTTAGCCAGACCTTTGGGATCAGCTGTTTTTGGACATTATGGCGATAAAATTGGACGTAAAGTGACTCTGGTAGTTGCATTGCTTACAATGGGATTATCGACAATAGCAATTGGTTTTTTACCGGGGTATGCAAGTATCGGAATAGTGGCGCCAATTTTATTAATGTTATGTAGATTTGGTCAGGGAGTTGGTTTAGGAGGCGAGTGGGGTGGTGCTGTTTTATTGGCGATTGAAAATGCTCCCCCAAATAAACGTGCCTGGTACGGAATGTTTCCGCAATTGGGTGCGCCTATAGGATTGTTGCTTTCAGGCGGGACTTTTTTGATTTTAACAGATAGTATGAGCAGCGAAGCTTTTATGGATTATGGTTGGAGAATTCCATTTATCGCAAGTTCACTTTTGGTACTTGTTGGATTTTATATTCGCTTAAAAATCAGTGAAACTCCAGCGTTCGAGAATTCCAAGGAAGAACAAAAAGAAGTTAAAATTCCATTTTTTACTTTGCTGAAATCGTATAAGAATCAATTGATTTTTGGAACTTTGTCTGCGGTTACAACCTTTTTGGTTTTTTATTTAATGACCGTTTTTACACTTAGCTGGGCTACCTCTGATTTAGGTTTTACTAAAAGAGATGCTTTATTGATTCAATTGCTTTCAGTATTGTTTTTTGCCTTTTTTATTCCTGTTTCGGCTTTGGTTGCCGATAAAATTGGACGTCGTAAAATATTAATTATTACTACAGCCGCTATCGGTGTTTTCGGATTTTTCTTTTCATACTTTTTAAATTCAGGAAGTACTGTGTTAGTTACAACTTTTGTTTGTATCGGAATGTCTTTAATGGGGTTTACTTATGGACCTCTGGGGACTTTTTTATCAGAGTTATTTCCTACTACAGTTCGTTATTCAGGTGCTTCTTTGACTTTTAATTTGGCAGGAATACTAGGGGCTGCATTTGCGCCAATGATTGCAATTTGGCTGGCAAGTACTTATAGTTTGAGTTACGTAGGCTTTTATTTGACGTCTGCTGCTTTAATATCGTTAGTTTCGTTTTTAGTAATTTCTAAGAAAGTACATCAGTTTTAAGAGCTGAAAATTCTATAAAAAAAGAGCATCTAAATTTTAGATGCTCTTTTTTATTTATCGTTTTAAACTAAAATGACCTCTATATTCTGTTCCATTTAATCGGCTTACAATAAACCAATAATCTGAGCCAGGTTGTTGTTGACCCAAATAGTTTCCGTCCCAAGAAGTATTTTTTGACAATTCTTTGATGAACTTTCCATAACGGTCAAAGATTCTAATTCCTGTATTTGGAGCTAAATAGGCAAAGTCAATTGTCCAGGTATCATTGTAACCATCATTATTTGGAGTGAAGAATTTAGGAAAAGGCAATTCTTCAACAAAATTAATACAATCACCAGTTGTCGCTTCAAGAATATTTATGGTTACCGGAATTCTGTCACTTTCGCAATTGTTATTTGTTTGCGAAGCATAATATGTAGTTCCGTTTTGAAGAAGTGTTGTTTCCGATAAAGTAGTATTCGAAGAGGGACTTTCAAACCATTTTACATTTTCTCCGGTAATAGTAATGTTTTTTATTGCAGCATTTTTTTGAATACAGAATGTCTGCGGAGAATCTGAAAATGGAATTTGGGTATCCTGAATTTTTACTGTTACAGCAATTCTTTTACTTTCGCAAGTGTTAATTGTTTGTGTTGCGTAGTAAATACCATTTTGTAATAAAGTTGTTTCAGGTAAAATACTTCCATTCGTTGCAGTATCATACCATTTAATTGCTGTTCCTGTTAAAATTAAATTTTCTAAAGTTGCAATTTCATCGATACAAAAACTTTGAATTTGAGAACCTGTTGGGGATGATGGAAAATTTGTAAACGGAATTATTATAGCTTTAGCAGGCTCAGAAATACAACCATCTGAGTTTTTTGTTTTCAGGTAGTACTGACCTGGATCTAAAAATAATGATGTCGCGTTAGCAGTCCAGTTTATACCATTATCAAAACTGTATTCTGAGGCAATAGAGAGAATAGTTATTTTTCCTTGATCATTATTACAGTTTGGTTGAATTGTGCTGTATGTGGGAACAGTTGGGTAATCTGAAGGTGCATTTATTTGAATTGAAATAGCTTCAGATTCGCAACCTGCCGAATTTTGAATCTTAATTTTATAATTTCCAATTGCTAAATTTCCAGAATCTGAATCTGTTTTCCAAGTTATTCCGTTGTCAAAACTATATTTTGAAGCGATAGTTGTGATTGTAATAGTTCCAAAAGGATTAGTACAACTCGTAGGTTGAGAAACTATATAATTTGGGGTTGTTATAGCGTCTAAAGGAGAGTTGATTGTTGCTTTAGCAGAAGGAGAGGGACAGCCTGTACCGCTGTTTTTGATTTTTATAAAGTAATCACCAGAAATTAAATTTGTTGCAGTAGCATTTGTACCCCATGTTTGTCCGTTGTCAAAGCTGTAAAAAGAAGCATTAGTAGTCACCGAAATACTCCCTTTTGCTGAAGTACAGCTGCTTGGTTGTTGAATTGAAACAGTAGGTTTTTGAGCTGGAAGATTTACATTATAAAGAGAAACTGAACTATAATTGGATTCACATCCTAAAGCATTTTTTATTTTTAAAAGATAATTATCAGGAATTAAATTAGGAAAAGTAGAGTTAGTTTTCCAAGTATTACCATTATCTATACTATATTCTGAAGCAGCTGTGGTGAAAGTTATGCTGCCTAAAGATTCACAATTAGGCTGTGTTATTGAGTATAATGGGGAGCTAAGGTGAAATTTTGGAATATAAATATTTTGCGGATAGGATTCACACCCTAATTCATTTTTTATCTTTATTGTGTAATATTCTTCATCTAAATTTACAGCCGTTGGATTAGTTGTCCAATTTTCTCCATTATCAAAACTGTATAAAGCAGCTGGAGTAGTTATTGTAATACTTCCCCCAGTTCCACATATAGGAGGGGTTGTAGTGTAATCTGGTCTGGGTAAATAAAATTCATAAAGTGTTGCAATTCTCCACCAGGACTCACAACCTAAATTATTTTTAACTATTATGGAATAATTACCAGGAGATAAATTTGTGGCTGTGTTATATTGACTCCAGGTTCTACCATTATCAAAGCTATATTGATCAAATAGGGGATCTATTGTAATGCTCCCTTTATTCTTTGATTCGCAAGTAGGTTGAGTTACTTGTATATTAAAATTAGATAAATATTCTTCTGTAAAATTCACAGAATATAGTGTTTCTGAGATACATCCAGATTCATTTTTTATTTTCGGATAATAAAAACCAAGTGGTAAATTTGAAGCAGTTGGACTTGTGCCCCAAGTCTCCCCACCATCAAAACTGTAAAATGGTGCTGGTGTAGTAATTGTAATAGAACCTCCTTTACCACAGCTAGGATAAGTAGCTTTGTAATCGACCTCTTTTATTTTAAAAGGAGTGAATTCAATTACAAGATTTCCTGATTCACATCCTTCTTTATTTTTTATTTTTAATTGATATTTAAATCCTACAGGAAGATTTGAAGCTGTAGGGTTAGTGCTCCAATTTAAACCACCATCAAAACTATATAAAGCGGCTGACGTCGTAATGGTAATACTTCCGGTAGCATTACTGTCACAACTTGTCGGTTGCACTATTTTACAAGTAGGAGGATTAAGGAAATTGAGGTTAAGACTAAACCAATTATTTTCACTTATACAGCCTGATTTATTTTTAATCCTAAGATAGCCACTTACGCCACCATTAGGATATTTAGTAAGATTTGGATCCGTACTCCATGTTCCTCCATCATCAAAACTATAAAATGCAGCAGGAGTGGTTATGGTAACACGTCCTGGAGTGGTACAAGTAGGTTGTACAACTGAAAATTCGGGACGTGCTAAATAATAAGTATTACTTATATTGGCAATTGCATAATTTGATTCACAACCTAAAGAATTTTTTATTTTTAAGAAGTAAGTCCCATAATCTAAATTAGAAATGTTTGGACTTGGACTCCACGTTACTCCCCCGTCAAAACTATAAGATGCAGCAGGGGTCGTAATTGAAATACTCCATTTTGATTCCGTTTCACAATTGGGATTTATTATTTTGTATGTAGGCTCATCAAGATAGAAAGCAGGTAAATTGGCATATACAACATCGGATTCACAGCCTAATTCATTTTTAATTTTAATATAATAATAACCCGAAGGTAAATTAGCTGCCGTTGGATTTGTCGTCCATGTTTCGCCATTATCAAAACTATATTCGGATGCGGGGCTAGTAATAGTGATACTGCCATTTGTAGTACATGCAGGATTTATTGTGGTATAAGTTGGTTTAGATAAATAAAAATTTATTTTAACTTGATAGACTTCGGATTCACAACCTAGTCCATTTTTTGTTTTAAGGACATAATTGCCAGGTGCTAAATTATTGAAAGTAGGTGTTTCCTGCCATGTTTGTCCGTTGTCAATACTATATTTATATGAAGACTTTGAAAAAACAATACTTCCGGTATTACTACAAGTATTTGGTTGAGTAACTTTAGCTTCGGGGTATGATTTAGAAAATGGATAAAAATAAATTTGATTAAAATAAGGTTTCGATACACATCCAAATTCATCTTTAATTCTAACATTATAATAACCAGAAGATAAATTAGTTGCCGTTGGATTTGTTGTCCATGTTTCTCCATTATCAAAACTATATTCGGATGCGGGGCTAGTAATAGTAATACTGCCACCTTGATTACAGCTAGGTTGGATTAAAGTAAAGTTTGGAGAGTTAATATATGTTGGAAAAAGCAAGACGCTTTGAGAATAGGATTCACATCCACTACTATTTTTTATTTTAAGTAAATAATTTCCAGTAGGTAAATTTGTTTTGGTAGCACTGTTTTCCCAAGTTAAACCATTATCAAAACTAAATTGTGATCCGGGGGTTGTGATAGTAATAGTTCCGCCAGAACTACAAGTTGGTTGAATAATCGAAAATGTTGGACGGTCTAGTAATATCGGGGGATTAATTGTTACAATGGTAGGTGTAGAAATACAGCCCGAAGCGGTTCTTGTTTGAACATAATATTTGCCATATTCTTTTGTGACAAAGTTGGCATCTGTTTGCCATACCAAATCTTTTGTAACATAGTTGTCATTTGAAAGGAAGGCCAAGCCTTTATCAAAACTATATTCTATTCCTGGGTCGTTAACTTTGATATAACCATTTGTATCTTGACACGTAGGCTGAACTACTGTTACAGAAGGATTAAGAATTGAATTGTTTATAGTTAATTTTGAACTTATGTAGCAATCATTTCCATCTGTAACTTTTACAGTATATTCTCCCAAATTTGTTTTAACTGAAGGAATTGGATAAGTTTTATTAGTTGCTCCATTTATCGCTATTCCATTTCTATACCATTGAAAAGTTGTTGCTAAATTCATGGTTTTATTCAGGTCAGCAGTCAATATTAAATCATTATTACAGAAATTGCCGCTTTGAACAATAATAACACCAAAATTTTCAGCAGTATTTAATCTTAAATTATCATATAAAAAAGAAGGTTCATAATCAGTGTTAAATGATGGAGGTAATGTTTTCTCCGGCCCTAACATTATTGCGTTAATAGCAGTATTTGTGGTAAAACTAATTGTTATTTCTCCCCAGGTAGTCTGAGGTTGGTATAAAACTTTTCCAATTTCAATCCAGGATGAGTCAAACGAATTTGGATCTGAAGTGGTATATAATGGTAAATTATCTTTATTGTTACATCCATAAAGTGTTATATACGTAGGCGCTAAGAAATTAAAATCAAAACGTTTACTTAGGTTATTTGTTTCGATACTCATCAATGTAGCAATATTCAGTGTTAACTGATAGTTTATTCCCGTACTTAATGGGCTTGATAATTTTGTAGCGATATATTCTTTTTTATTGTTTTTGTATACTGCCCTGAAAATTCCTTTACCATCGGGGAAATTTTGAAGGTTTTTGGCGTAAATAGTATTAAAAAGAGAACAGTCTTTATTTAAATAATCTGGAGATGGGATTGTTCCTTTTGTCCAATAAGTGGTTGTTGGAATGTCGTCATAACCCTGAGGACAATTAGTTTTTTCCTCAAAAGAAGAATTTGCTAAAATTGAAACAGTACCTCTGCAAATACAATCACTGTCGTTTAAGTCTATCTTACCGTCGCCATCATCATCAATTCCATTGTTGCAATTTTCTTGGGAATAACAAAGTATTGAAAAAAATAAAAATACAAAAAGTAAAGTTTGCTTCATTTGGATAATTTGGATAGCAACAAATGTAATTAATTATCTACAAAATAAAACTAAAATTGCTAGCCGAATCTTTTCCTAAAAAGTCCCTAAATATCTCGTATTTTTGCAAAAAAATAATTCCTGTTGAAAACTAAACTTTTCGTAATCACGCCTCCTTTTACCCAACTGAATACTCCGTATCCGGCGACGGCGTATATAAAAGGATTTCTAAACACTAAAAATATCGAATCGGTTCAGGCTGATTTGGGTATTGACGTGATATTGGAATTGTTTTCGAAGAAAGGTCTTGTTGATTTGTTTGAAGTTTCAAGTTCAAAGTTTCAAGTTTCAGGTTCTGAAATCTCAGACAACTCTAAGCGTATTTTTGCTTTGCAGGACGAATACATCAAAACTATTGATGCAGTAATTCAGTTTTTACAGGGGAAAAATCCAACATTAGCTTTACAAATTTGTCAGGAAGATTTTCTGCCAGAGGCTTCTCGTTTTGCACAATTAGAAGAACTTGATTGGGCTTTCGGGACAATGGGAACTCAGGATAAAGCAAAACATTTAGCGACTTTATATCTTGAAGATATATCTGATTTTATTGTAGAATGTGTCGATGAAAATTTTGGCTTTAGCCGATATGCCGAGCGTTTAGGCCGAAGCGCCAATTCGTTTGATGAATTATACGAGGCTTTACAGCAAAAACCGACTTATATCGATTCGATTTTAATTTCACTTTTAAAAGCTAAAATTGAAACTGTTCAACCAACTTTATTTTTAATTTCTGTTCCCTTTCCAGGGAATTTATATAGCGCTTTTCGATGTGCACAATGGGTAAAACAACATCATCCCGAAATTAAGATTTCGATGGGCGGCGGTTTCCCAAATACCGAATTGCGTTCACTTTCAGACGCTCGCGTTTTTGAGTTTTTCGATTTTATTACTTTAGACGATGGAGAAGTTCCAATCGAAGAATTAATATTCAATTTAGAAAATCCCAATGCTGTCACTTCGAGCGAAGTCGAGAAGCGATACAAAAGAACTTTTTTACTCGAAAACGGAGAAGTCGTTTATAAAAACAACTCTTTAAAACACGATTATAAACAGGCTTATGTAGGAACGCCTGATTACTCAGATTTGCCTTTGGATAAATACATTTCGGTAATCGAAATTGTAAATCCTATGCACAGAATGTGGAGCGACGGGCGCTGGAATAAACTCACAATGGCTCATGGATGTTATTGGGGAAAATGTACTTTTTGTGATATTTCATTAGATTATATAAAAGTTTACGAACCTGTTGCAGCCAATTTGTTGTGTGATCGAATGGAAGAAATGATGTTGCAAACCGGGCAGAATGGTTTTCATTTTGTTGATGAAGCCGCTCCTCCGGCTCTAATGCGCTCTTTGGCTCTTGAAATTTTGCGCCGAAAATTAGCAGTAACGTGGTGGACAAATATTCGATTTGAAAAAAGTTTTTCTAAAGATTTATGTCTTTTATTGAAAGCTTCCGGTTGTATTGCCGTTTCAGGTGGTTTAGAAGTGGCTTCTGATCGATTATTAAAATTAATAGATAAAGGTGTAACAGTTGAGCAAGTCGCAAAAGTTACCCGAAATTTTACCGAAGCCGGGATCATGGTTCATGCGTATTTAATGTACGGATATCCTACACAAACGGTTCAAGAAACAGTTGATAGTCTCGAAATGGTTCGTCAGTTGTTTGAAGCCGGAATTTTACAATCTGGTTTTTGGCATCAATTTGCTATGACGGCACATAGTCCAGTTGGGTTATATCCGGAGAAATTTGGCGTGACAAAAGCGACAGAAACCATTGGGACTTTTGCCAATAATGATATTGATTATACAGATTCTACAGGAATCAATCACGATAAATTCAGTTTTGGATTAAAGAAATCACTCTTCAATTTCATGCACGGAATTTGTTTTGATTATGAATTGCAGGATTGGTTTGATTTTAAAATACCAAAAACTAAAATTGATCCCGATTTTATTTTTAATGCGCTTGAAGAAGGAAATGATTTTAATACAAAACCAAATGCAAAAGTTGTTTGGCTTGGCGGAAAACCTTCTGTAGAACATTTTACAAAATCTAAAAAAGGTCAAACTTGGGAAATGATGACTTTTACTTTTCATGATAAAAAGGAAAGTTTCAACATTCAGACCAATAAAGAAGAAGGCGAGTGGCTTGTTGATATTTTGACTAAAATCACGATTTCGAATGCTAAAAATTATACTTTTCAAGAAGTAAAAGCAGAATTTGAAACCAATTTAGATGATTTTGAATTGTTCTGGTATTCAAAACCAATTAATACATTGCGGGAATTTGGGTTGTTGGTTTTGTAAATCAATACTCCACGTAAGTTCCATCATTAGGAATCGCAGTTTTGGATAAAAGATCATTCTCAGCTAAAGCCGTTTTCAATTCTTCTCTGGTCGTTGGACAATGATTTAAAGCTTCTAAATGATTCGCAAAAACTTTACCAGGGGCAAGTGCAGTAAACTTCAAAATATCATTCATTTTCATTAATAAAGGCTGACCAATATCTAATCTCGCGGTTCCGCAGGCGACCGTTGCAATATCGGGTTTAAATTCTACCAAAACTTTTTCTACATGCTCCGTAAAAACAGTATCAGAGCTTATGTAAATTGATTTTTCATTTGGCAGTTCGATATAAAAACCCATGACATTTCCCATTAGTTTTGCAACAAAACCATAACCGTGAATGGCAGGAATTCCGGTAATTTTTCCGTCTAGAAAAGTTTGAGGTTGCCAGTAATCTAAAGTTTGAGTAATGTTTAAGCCTCGTTTAGCCAAAGCTTTTTCATCCTTTGCACTACAAATAACACTTACGCTTTTACGTCTTAAAAAAATTTCTCCGGCTTTGTCAATATGATCAGGATGTAGATGAGTGATCAGGCAATGAGTCACTCTACTTAGAATATCACGACTATTTTTTGGTAAAGAAACTAATGGATTTCTTTTTGGTTTATAACGAAAGAAAGTAAAGGGCGGAATCGTTTTTCTCTTTCCCAACATAGGATCAACTAAAATTACATGTTGATCCGTTTCAATAACTAAAGTCGCGTTACGTAAATGATGTAATTTCATATCGGGGAATTTTAGATATTAAAAATACAAAATTTTAAATACTTAAAGTCAAAAAAACTACATCGTAAATCGAAACCCAATTCCGTGTAGGTTTTCTATAGAAATTCCTTTTTCATTGACTAAAATTTTACGCAGGCGTGAAATGAAAACATCCAGGCTTCTTCCCATAAAATAATCATCAGTTCCCCAAAGTGAGGTCAGAATTTGTTCTCTTTTTAAAACCGAATTTTTATTGTCAAGAAATAATTTCAGCAATTCGGCTTCGCGTTGCGTAAGGCTGATTTTTTCATCTTCATTAAAAAGAATAAAATTGTTGGTATCAAATTGATACTTTCCAATTTCGTAAACAAATTTTTCCGATGTAATGTTTTTCTGGGAACGTTTAAGGAAAATTTCAATTTTCAATAATAATTCCTCGATGCTAAAAGGTTTCACCAAATAATCGTCAGCGCCCAGACGCAATCCTTTAATACGATCTTCTTTTAAAGTTTTGGCCGAAAGAAAAATAATCGGAATATCAGTATTGGTTTTTCTAATCTCGGTTGCCAATTCAAAACCATCCTTTTTAGGCATCATGATATCAAAGATGCAAATGTCGAAATTTTCTTTTTTAAAAGTTTCCAAACCTAAATTACCGTCGCAACAATGCGTAACGTCATAATTGTTTTGTTCCAGATTATCTTTGGTCAGGAACGCCAATGTTTCATCATCTTCGGTATAAAGTATTTTGAATTGTTTCATTTTTTATAAGGAATTGACAAGATTATTGTAGTGCCGTTTTCTAAATTATTTTCGGCTTTAATTTTCCAATTATGCAAGTTGCAAATTTCTTTTACATAATACAAACCAAGCCCAAAACCATTTACTTCGTTACTTTTCTCGTTTTGAGCGCGATAAAATTTATCAAAGATAAAAGAAATGTTTTTAGAAGCAATTCCAATTCCGTTATCAATAAATTTCAGTTTCAAAGTAGAGTTCTCTATGAGTATCTGAATTGTGATTTCAGGTTTTTTATTGCAATATTTTACAGCATTATCTAATAGATTATAAACCAAATTAGTAAAGTGAAATACATCAGTTTCGATTTGATATTCGTTTGAAGAACTTTCAATTTTGATACCTGCTTCAGGATATTTCAAAACAATATTCTGGATTGTTTCTTCAATAATCGGAATAATTAAAGTGGCTTCTTTTTTTAATTCTAAAGGAGCATA
Organism: uncultured Flavobacterium sp.; assembly: GCF_963422545.1. NCBI lineage: Bacteria > Pseudomonadati > Bacteroidota > Flavobacteriia > Flavobacteriales > Flavobacteriaceae > Flavobacterium > uncultured Flavobacterium sp. Next base: position 313,186 of record NZ_OY730238.1, on the reverse strand, counting down.
ATCTGATTTGGCAATATTTAAAATTTTCTCAATATGATGGTTTAATTTATTGCTTTGATTGATAATAATATCCGTGTAAGTATATAGTTTTTTATCGTCCTTTATAGGATTCTGTTCAATTAAATATTTTGAAGCGATTAAAATTGAAGACAAAGGCGTTTTGAATTCATGTGTCATATTATTGATAAAATCACGTTGCAGTTCAGAATATTTTTTTTGCTGCAAAAGCGTGAAAATTGAATAAACGTAAATCAATAAAATTAGAATCAATGCAATCGAAAGTACAAACCAAAATCGCATTGAACTAAACAAATATGTAGTTTCATTTGGAAAACGGACGGCAAAATAATAGACTAAATTTTTATGTTTAGGGAAAGAAACCTTTTTTGTTGAAGTTTCTTTATCCGAAAAAGAAATATATTTTCCGTAAACCATTTCGTCACTTTGACAATTGTACATCGCAAATTCAAAGTCAGTGGTGATATTCATTTTTTTGAATTCTGATCTTAAGTAGAATTCTAAAATATCCGGTTCAAAAGCATTGTTGACATTAACAATATAATAGTCGTTAGAAATTTTCTGAACAGGGTTTTGACAGGATGATTCGTGATCTTTTCCTTCGTATAATTTTCTGGCGACTTCGAGTAGAGCAATGTTTGCTTTCTGACTTAATTTTTTTTGTTCTAAAGTAAAAGCCTCTTTAGTCCAAAGTAATTGTGCAACCAATATGCTGATAATGGCTACAAGTCCCAGAACGATAATGCTATTTAGTTTGTTTATTTTCAAGAAAAACGAAATTTTGAGAGTGTAATATTAATCAAATTTATAGTTAAAAACACCGATTAACAAGTCATTAACAAACATTTGAAACCACTTAACAGCGATTTGATTTGGTCTGGAGTACTTTTGAAATACAAAATTTGAACTATAAACCATTTAAAATATATAACGATGAAAATGATTAAAATTTCGATGTTGGCTCTGGCTTTAGGACTAATGTCTTTTTCAGCAATTGCACCGGTAAAATCTTTAACTTCTGAAACAAAAGTTGCAGCAGCAGCTTCGACAATTGTTTGGAAAGCAGAAACTATTGATGTTGGACAAATCCCACAAGGAACTCCAAAAGCTATTGTATATGAATTTAAAAACACAGGAAAAACTTCTGTTGTAATTACTAATGTTCAGGGATCTTGTGGCTGTACTGCAACAGATTATACTAAAGAGCCAGTTTTGCCAGGTAAAACAGCTAAAGTAACAGCAACTTATAATGCCGCGAATAAAGGCGGTTTTACAAAAACAGTTACTGTAACAACAAGTGCCGAAAGCACTCCAAAAATCCTTACTCTAAAAGGAACAGTGATTTAAATAATTTAAAGGTTGGTTATAAAGCGAAAAACTCCAAATGTGCCATGTTTGGAGTTTTTTTTATGCTTTTTTCTGAAAGAATTTAAGGCTTGTAAAGCCTACATTAAATCTCTTGTAAATGCTTTGTTTTTACTAAAACTTTTCTATTTTTATTAAAAATATTATTATGAAAATTTTGTATCCGCTTGTTGCAGTTGTCATTCTTTTTGTTGCTGTATCTTGTAATTCTAAGTCAGAAAAAAAAGAAGAAGAATCAAAAAAAACTGCAGTAAAAGTACCTGAACTTAAAATCTCAATTGATAGTTCCGGAATTGCGGCTTTTTATCAGGTGTATCCTAAATTGACTAAATTTCAGAATGACGTTTTGGCTTTATACAAGAAAAACAAATCAACTCAATTATGGTTAGACAATAAAGGAGTTGTTGAGTTTGCAAACAATTTATTTAATAAATATAAAGGATTAGATCGAGAAGGTTTGAAAGCTAATTTTCCGTACAACGAAAAGATCAATCCTATTTTTGATCATATCTCTGATAATAAGTTATCGCAGGCTCATACAGATTTAATGATTACCAATTTGTATTTTTATTATGTTCAGAAAGTATCCGGAGTCGATGAAAAAACGATCAAATCATTAGAATGGCTTTTACCTCGAAAAAAAGTAAATTATCAAGTGTTTTCAGATTCCATTTATAAAAAGTCAACTATAAGTGACGACAAAAAGAGCAAGATGTTCAGTCAATATTATAAACTTCGTGATGCACTTCATCAATATAGAGAAATTGAGAAAAAAGGCGGTTGGAAAAATATTGAAGTCGAAGCTGATTTTAAAAGTCTAAAAAAAGGAGATTCGGCAGTTGCGGTAGGACAAATTCGAGAAAGACTTTATATAACAGGTGATCTTAAAGAAGACAATAAAAGTAATGTATGTGATTCTATTTTGATATCGGCAGTTAAGAACTATGAAATACATCATGGATTGACACCAAAAAATATAATCTTACCAGAACATATTGTCGAAATGAATATTCCGGTTTCTGACAGAATCAAAACGATTATTGCTAATATGGAGCGTTGTAGATGGATTGATCCTGAACTTGAAAAAGGAAAGGAATTTATAGAAGTTAATATCCCTGAGTTTAGATTGTATTTAATTCGGGATCATCAAATTGCTTTTGTATCTCCAGTTGTAGTTGGAAAAGCAATGACTCAAACAGTTATTTTTAGCGGCATGATGAACAATATTGTTTTTAGTCCGTATTGGAATGTTCCTACCAGTATTATCAATAAAGAGATTAAACCGGGAATGGCTAAGAATAAGAATTATTTGGCTCAGAAAAACCTGGAATGGAATAAAGGTGCTGTTCGTCAGTTGCCGGGAAAAAATAATTCGCTTGGTTTGGTAAAGTTTTTATTTCCAAATTCAAATAATATTTATTTACACGATACACCGGCAAAAAGTTTGTTCGAGAGAGACAGCAGAGCATTTAGCCACGGATGTGTACGCGTAGGAAAACCAAGAGATTTAGCCATTGAACTTTTAAAACAAGATCCTTCATGGACTCCGGACCGAATTGATAAAGCAATGCACGCCGGAAAGGAAAGCTGGTACACTTTAAAAAAGAAAGTTCCTGTTTATATAGGATATTTTACAGCTTGGGTAGACAGAAAAGGAAATTTGAATTTTTATAAAGATGTCTATCAAAGAGACGAAAGTTTGATAAAATTATTGACAGAAGAATAGTTGACAAAAGAGTTTGCCACGAATTACACGAATTTTCACTAATTGTATTGCCTAATTGCCAAAAGTTTCAATTTTAATTTGTGAAAATCCGTGTAATTCGTGGCAAAAAAATCACACCACATTTTTTGCTGTTTTTTTATTGCTTTTTGATGTTTTAGTATCTTTTTGCAAACTGCATTTCAGATATATTTGTGAATCGTATTTATATTTTAATAAATAAATTATGGTTCTCAAAAAAATAGCACTTTTAACTTTGTTTTTGCTGATTTCGGCAGTTTCAGTTTCACAAACTAAAAACAATAATTTTCTATACGCCGGTAGAGTTGAAAAACTCGAAAATAATGCCGTTGTCTTAATTGCAACGGCTTCTTCTGTTGCTTTTAATTTTACAGGAAATGAATGTTCGATTTCATTACAAAGTGCCGATTCTTATGAACATCATAATTATGTTTCTTTAGTTTTAGACGGAAAATATATTGGCAAATTAAGAATCGAAAAAGGCGCGGCACAATCTTTTCCTATAAAAATTACTTCAAACAAAAAAGTACATACGCTTGGTATTTATAAAACTACAGAAGCCCAAAGTGGCGGAGTTTTATTTACCGGAACAACTGCAAAACTAACTTCGATTACTGCAAAAAAGAAAAAGAAAATCGAGTTTATAGGAGATTCAATTACATGCGGAGCAGCAAGTGATCCGTCAGATATTCCTTGTGATAAAGGCGAATATATGGATCATCATAACGGATATTATGCTTATGGACCTGTACTTTCGAGAGAAATTGATATTGATTATTTGATAAGTTCTGTTTCCGGAATTGGTATGTACAGAAATTGGAATGATGAGAATAAAGACGAAGCGATTATGCCGGATGTTTATGAAAATTTGTATCTGACAAAAGACAATTCTAAACCCAAATATGATTTTGCTTTTCAGCCAAATATTATCAGTATTGCATTAGGAACGAATGATTTTTCTGGTGGAGATGGCAAAAAAGAACGTTTGCCTTTTAATGCCGAAAAGTATGTTTCGAATTATATCAATTTTATTAAAATGTTGTACAAACACAATCTACAAGCGCAAATTGTGATTACAAACAGTCCAATGGTAAATGGAGAAAGAACGATTGTTTTTGAGGAATGTCTCAATAAAGTAAAATCCGCTTTCGCGGAAGACAAAACTCATAAACCAATTTTGATTTTCAAATTTAAGCCAATGACTCCAAAAGGTTGTTTGGGACATCCGGATGTTGCAGATCATAAAGTATTGGCAGATGAATATGCTCCGTTTTTAAAAAAGTTACTAAATGAAAAATAATATATTTAAGTTTGTTTTCATTCTGATGATTTCCAGTACTATGATGGCAAACGTTTCCCTTCCGAATATTTTTGGCGATAATATGGTTTTGCAACGCAATTCTGAAGTAAAAATTTGGGGTTGGGCAAATCCTAAAGAAGAAATCAAATTAGTTTCAAGCTGGAACAATCAGGAATATAAAGTCGTTGCAAATAATCAGGCGCAATGGGAACTTCATATAAAAACGCCCGAAGCAGGAGGACCTTACACAATTTCTATAAAAGGATATAATGAAGTTGTTCTTAAAAATATTCTGATTGGTGAAGTTTGGGTTTGTTCCGGACAATCGAATATGGAAATGTCAGTAAGTTGGGGAATCGATAATGGCGAGGAAGAAATGAAAAACGCTACGAATCCTAATATTCGATTTTTTACAGTTCCGAAATTAACCGCTACAACTCCGCAAAATAATCTATTAGGAAACTGGACAGAATCGACTCCTGAAACCATGAAATACTTCAGCGCTATTGGTTATTTTTTTGCCAAACGTTTACAAGAAGATTTAAAAAATGTTCCAATCGGATTAATTTCTTCCAATTGGGGAGGAACGCCTGCTGAAATCTGGATGCTGGAAGAAGTGGTTCAGAATGATCCTGTTTTATTAGAAAACGCCAAAAAACTTAACGAACAAGAATACGGTCCGCGTCAACCCGGGCGCGCTTATAATGCAATGATTTATCCTTTTGTTGGATTTAAAATTGCAGGAACACTCTGGTATCAGGGAGAATCGAATGTTGGGTCATTGGTTTATGATAAAACATTATCGGCTTTAATTACTTCCTGGAGAAAGGCTTGGCAAGACGAATTTCCTTTTTATTTCGTTCAGATTGCGCCATTTAAAACAGGCAGTAATAATTTCTCAAATGTTATTGTAAGAGATTCTCAAAGAAAAATCCTGAAAGAAGTTCCAAAGACCGGAATGGTTCTGACAAGTGATATTTCGGATACTATCGATATTCATCCAAAAAACAAAAAATCAGTTGGAATTCGTTTAGCAAATTTGGCTTTAGCCGATATTTATAAGACGAATTCTAATCTGGTAAACGGACCACTTTTTAAAACTTTTAAAGTGGATAAAAATAAAGCAATCGTTTCTTTTGACTTTGCCGACGGATTGCATTTTAAGGATAAAAAAGCAAATCAATTTGAAGTGGCTGGAGCCGATGGGATTTTTTATCCTGCAGAAACTTTGATAAAAAATAATGAAGTGATTTTGACGAGTAAAAAAGTTCCAAATCCTGTAAAAGTTCGTTTTGCGTGGGGAAATACAATTCAGTCAGATTTGTTTAATAAGGCTAATTTGCCGGCTTCTTGTTTTATTTCTGGATAAAATAATTGCCCACGGGTTGTACGGATTTAAACGTATTGACGCTATTTTTTTTTGTCAATTTATGTCAGGCTGAGCGAAGTCGAAGTCACGCAAAGTGAGACACAAGATTTAACGCTCAAAGTTTGTCACTGCGAGAAACGAAGCAAACTCAATAATAATTAGATACAAATTTGATTTTGTAAATGCGGTTGCTTCGTTTCTCGCAATGACAAGATTGTGGATATCTGGTGTTTATTTTGAAAATAAAAGATTCTTGTTAATCTGTTTGTGTGAGGGATAGAAGCGGATAGCCCACAGCCTGACGAAGGAAGTGCGAGGACTTGTAGCGGATAGCCCGACCCGGAGGGACACGCCCAAAATATGAAACTTAGGATCTTAGTGACTGAGAATCTTAGTGCTTTTAAAAAGAAACTATCTAACCAATGAAAACTAAAAAAGTAATAACAATTGGGATTTTTGCCCTGTTTACTGTTGGAAATATGAATGCACAGAAAAAACCGTATTTGGATAAAAATAAAACCATTGAAGAACGTATTGATCTTCTTTTGCCATTGATGACTTTGGAGGAAAAAGTGGGGCAAATGAATCAATACAACGGATTTTGGGATGTGACGGGACCGGCTCCAAAAGGCGGAACTGCAGAGTTGAAATACGAACATTTACGAAAAGGCTGGGTTGGATCAATGCTGACGGTTCGTGGTGTGAAAGAAGTTCGTGCGGTACAGAAAATTGCGGTTGAAGAAACTCGTTTGGGAATTCCGTTGATTATTGGTTTTGATGTTATTCACGGTTATAAAACTTTGAGCCCGATTCCGTTGGCAGAAGCTGCGAGTTGGGATCTGGAAGCGATAAAAAAATCGGCGGCTATTGCGGCTGACGAAGCTTCGGCATCTGGAATTAACTGGACTTTTGGTCCAAATGTAGATGTTTCTAATGATGCTCGTTGGGGACGTGTGATGGAAGGCGCGGGAGAAGATCCGTATTTTGGGAGTAAAATTGGGGCTGCAAGAGTTAAAGGTTTTCAGGGAGAAACAATTGCTGATTTGGCAAAAGTTAATACGATCGCGGCTTGTGCCAAACACTTTGCGGCATACGGTTATGTTGAAGCCGGACTGGAATATAATATTGTAGATATTAGTAATTCTAAGTTATACAATTCGGTTTTGCCGCCTTTTAAGGCAACTGTCGACGCCGGAGTTCGTACGTTTATGAATTCATTTAATACCTTGAATGGAGTTCCGGCAACCGGAAATGCATTTTTGCAGCGAGATATTCTAAAAGGAAAATGGAAGTTTGATGGTTTTGTGATTTCAGATTATGCTTCGATTCGCGAAATGATCGCACACGGTTATGTAAAAGATGAAGACGATGCAACGGCCAAAGCGGTAATTGCAGGTTCTGACATGGATATGGAATCGTACTTGTATGTGGCAAAATTAGCTGCTTTAGTTAAAGAGGGAAAAGTAAAAGAAGCTTTGGTCGATGATGCCGTTCGCAGAATTTTACGTGTGAAATTTGAATTGGGTTTATTTGATGATCCGTACAGATATTGTGACGAGAAACGTGAAAAAGCAGTTGTTGGAAGTAAAGCCAATAATGATGGAGTTCTTGACATGGCTAAGAAATCAATTGTATTATTGAAAAATGACAAAGGTTTGCTTCCGCTAAAAAAATCAGGACAGAAAATTGCTTTGATTGGAGCTTTGGCAAATGATAAAAATAGTCCGTTAGGAAGTTGGAGAATTGCATCGGACAATAATACAGCAGTTTCGGTTCTGGAAGGAATGCAGCAATACAAAGACAATCAGTTGACATTTGAAAAAGGTGCCGATTTAATTGTTGGTAAAACGAGTTTCTTAGATGAGATAATTTTTAATACAACTGATAAAAGCGGATTTGAAGCTGCAAAAACTGCTGCAAAAACTGCTGACTTTGTGGTGATGGTTTTAGGAGAACATGGTTTTCAGAGCGGGGAAGGACGCAGTAGAACTGATCTTGATTTACCTGGTGTTCAGCAGGAATTATTAGAGGAAATTTATGAGGTGAATCCCAATATTGTTTTGGTTTTAAATAACGGACGTCCGTTGACTATTCCTTGGGCTGCTGAACATATTCCTACAATTGTAGAAGCTTGGCAGCTGGGAACTCAAACCGGAAATGCGGTTGCTCAGGTTTTATACGGCGATTATAACCCAAGCGGAAAATTGCCTATGTCTTTTCCGAGAAATGTGGGACAAGTGCCAATTTATTACAATAAATACAGTACAGGAAGACCAACTGACGTTGATAAAAACGTGTTTTGGTCACATTATACTGATGTTGCAAAAACGCCTCAATTTCCGTTTGGTTTTGGTTTGAGTTATACCAAATTCGATTATAAAAATCTGAAGTTAAATAAAGCTGCTTTCGCAAAAGGAGAAAATGTGCAAGTGAGCGTTGAGGTTACAAACTCAGGGAATTATGATGGAAAAGAAGTCGTACAATTGTATATTCATGATGAATATGCAAGTATTGTTCGCCCAATTAAAGAGTTGAAAGGTTTTGAATTGATAAATCTGAAAAAAGGAGAAACCAAAACAATAACTTTTACATTGACAGATAAGGAACTTGGTTTTTATGATAATGAGGGAAATTATCTGGTAGAACCAGGAACTTTTAAAATTATGGTTGGAGGAAGTTCTGATAAGGGATTAGAAAGTGGTTTTGAGATAAAAGAGTAGTTATTTGCCACAAAGGCACGGCACTTAAGACACAAAGTTTTTTTTCACCACGAATTCACGAATTTTAAAACAATACATTCGTGAATTCGTGGCGATTTTTTTAGATAGCCCTTGACTGAAGCTGGAGATTATGCAAAAAAACTTTGTGTCTTAGTGCCTTTGTGGCAAAACACACACAACTTCATAATTATTTTTTTACCTTTAAATTCTATTAAAACTTCCAACCTTTAAAGTAAAAAAATGAAATATAACAGATGTGGAAAAAGTGGGTTATTATTACCTGAAATTTCTTTAGGATTATGGCATAATTTCGGATCGGTAGATAATTTTGAAAATGCAGAAAGCATCGCTGTAGAGGCTTTTGATAAAGGAATTACCCATTTTGATCTGGCGAATAACTACGGGCCGGTTCCGGGTTCTGCAGAAACTAATTTTGGTAAAATTCTGTGGCATAATTTTCAGGGGAATTTGCGTGACGAAATCATTATTTCGACCAAAGCAGGTTACACCATGTGGGACGGACCTTATGGCGATTGGGGTTCCCGTAAATATTTATTATCGAGTTTAGACCAGAGTTTAAAGAGAATGAAAGTTGATTATGTAGATATATTTTATTCGCATCGTCCTGATCCTGAAACACCAATTGAAGAAACGATGATGGCTTTGGATTACGCCGTAAGATCTGGAAAAGCTTTGTATGTTGGAATCAGTAATTATTCGGCAGAGCAAACACGTGTTGCTGTAGATGTTTTAAAACAATTGGGAACGCCGTGTTTGATTCACCAAGCCAAATATTCAATGTTAGAACGTTGGGTCGAAAATGGTTTATTGGATGTTCTGGAAGAAAAAGGAGTAGGATGTATTGCTTTTTCGCCTTTGGCACAAGGACTTTTAACCGATAAATACTTAAATGGAATTCCAGAAAACTCAAGAGCACATAACCCAAACGGACATTTAAAAGAAGATGAGGTTACAGCTGAAAGAATTCAGAAATTAGTTCAGTTAAATGAAATTGCACAAAACCGTAATCAATCTTTGGCACAAATGGCATTAGCCTGGTTGCAAAAAGACAAACGAATTACATCTGTCTTAATTGGCGCGAGTTCTGTAAAACAATTGTGCAATAATATTGATTGTCTGCAAAGTCTGGAATTTTCATCAGATGAATTAACTGCAATCGAAAGTATTTTATCATAACAATATTCTGTAGAGGCGCACATCGTAGAGGCGGACAGTAGTGCGTCTCTATCACGCATAAGTAAACCCGACAGGTTTTTAAAATCTGTCGGGTTTGAAATGCATAAAAGGGTACAGTATTTTAAATTATTTCAATTTTAGATTGTATTTTTTTACAATATCCAAAGTCGATTTATCCGAAGAAAAGACAGAGTTTAATCCCTGAGGTTCCTGTGGTGGATCTGTAGTTAAAGGATCTCCGGGATTCCATTTTCCAGTTGCATTTACCGCTTTTCCTTCGCCACCAAATCCCCAGAAATTTGCTGCTTGCAAAGGACCATTGTTTTTGTGACTTTCAGTTACTCTGTTAAAAATATAATTATAAAAAACGTCTCTATTAGTTACTGATGAGGTTACCAATAAACTTTCATTTTCCCTTCCTAAACCAAATTCTTCGATAATAATAGGACGTTTTAAATTATTTGCAACCTTAATGTGATCGTCAATATATTTTCCAGCATTTTCCAGAGTTGTTGGCAAAGTGTTTTCTGCGTCATCAGCTTTAAACCAACCCCAATTTTTCGGCCAGATGTGCATTGTCAAATAATCAATATTTGGATTTTCATGTGTTCTCTGAAAAATTTCCATACTATCATTCGAACTATTTTTCCCTTCTGAACCCGTAGAAATCAAATGGTTTTTATCTAAACTATCAATTAAATTCACAATATTATTTAGCCAAAGCGTAAATTTCGCCTCATTTTCTGGTGTAAAAGTTCGGGGTTCATTCCCAACCTGCCACGCCATAATGGTGTTATCTTCAGTATATTTTTTATGCGAGTAAGCATTAGTTCTTCCAATAATAAACTTCACATGATCTTCTAAACCTTTCATGCAAGGCTCACAACTATGAAATTGTGCTGTATACGACATAAATTGCGGCCAGGTATTCGGAGCGATATTCGGAACCGGAATCGGACCTTTGCCATTCCATTCCAGATATTGTGACATTCCGCCTGACCATTCCCAGTTATTTGTCAGATATAGAACCGCGTACATTTTACGTTTACTCATTTCGTTGATCAGAAAATCCAATCCGTCCAATAAATCAGCATCATATTTTCCTTGCTCATATTGCAACGCCGGACGAACCGTAAAGTCATATTTTCCGCCGTCGCCGCCAACTAAAATTCTCAAGTTATCGATTCCATATTTCTGCATCAAATCCAGTTCACGAAGTAATCTTTTTCGATCACCAACTTTTTTCGAAGCCAATAAACTTCCGTACCAATAATTGGTTCCAATGTACGCGTACGGTTTATTGCCTTTATAAAATTGAGTTCCCTTTACTGTAATTCGTTCCTGTGCCTGACTTGTAATCGTAGAAAAAACCAAAGCTAATCCGAGAGTTTTTAGAAATCTATTTTTCATTAGTTGTTTTTTTTGGAGCTATTTCCTGCTATCCGTTTCAATCTTTTATTTTTTTAAAGAAAAAAATAAAAGGATTTCCACTTCTATCAGGGCTAGGGCTTTAGGTGTTCATTAGTCATTGTGAGGAACGAAGCAATCTCATTTAGCTTAGTAAGTTTGCTTATTGTTAGTGTGGTTGCTTCGTTCCTCGCAATGACATACTTTGTGTTACTTCGGCAACTCATACATCTTCGGTAATGAATTCACCAATGCTGATTTTGGTTTTGTTGCAAATGTTTTAAAATCAGCGGTATTCGAAACAGAACCATTCGGGACATAATAACCGTCTTTAGTATTGTTCCAAAACATGACATAACTCACTTCAATATTATTTGATGTTAATGCACTATACAAAAAAGTCGAAAACCAGTCTGTTATTGGTGTTTTTGCACTCGTAACCTGATAACCGGTTTCGGTCAATGCAGTAATTTTTACTTTGGTTTTTGCTATATCAGCTATCATTTTTAGTTTAGAATTGGCTTTTGTGGCACCAGTTTGTCCTTGATTATCAAAGTCACCATAATTATCCATTCCAAGAATATCAACATATTTATCACCGGGATAACGGCTTAAGTAATTCTCTGGAGTTGTATAAGAGTTATCGGGCGAAAAAGCATATAAAGCATTGTGGACACCTTTGGTATTTTTTAAATAGTCAACTGTAAATTGATAAGCTGTTTTATATTCCTCAGGAGTGCAAAAATTAGCTCCCCACCAAAACCAGCTTCCATCAAACTCATGAAATGGCCTGAATATTATCGGAATCAATTCTCCATTTGAGCCTTTTAAATTTAAAAATACACTTGCTACTTTATCCAGTTTTGTCTTGTACCATTCATGATTTACTCCACCAGGTAAAATACTTTTAAAAGCCGTTGCTTTTTGGTCAGCCGTCATATCAGCGGCATAAAAAGAGTTTTCGTTGTTAGGTTCTCTCAAATGCCATGAAAAAGTATTGATCATGCCTTTCGCGTAAGCGGCTTTTACATCGCTGATTGTTTTTTGTTCTTGTTGATAAAACCAATTATCGGCTTGATTGTTATTGTTTTTATCTGTAATAAACATAAAATCAGAGCCTAAAAGAGCAGGATCATAACCAGTATTTTTCTTAATGTCAGAATCTCCACCATTATCCTGATAAAAACTATTAAAAGCATCTTGCTGACCAATGGCGACTTTAGTTTTAGCGAGCTTTTTTAAATTATAAAATAAAGCTACAGTTTCTTTGGTAGCATTTGCATCAACCATATAAGTGGTGACATTTTGCGTTGTCAACGGATCAGTTTGTACAAGAGGATTAATAATAATCTCATCTTGTGATTCTTTATCAGAGGAACAATTTGTCAAAGCTAAAACCGACAGGCTTAAAAATGCTATTTTGAGAAATGTAGTTTTCATTTTTGTTAGGTATTAATTCTGTTAATGAGTTCCAGACAAGCACGACCGTTATGATAAGGACATTTCCAGAAACCGGCTTTGTCTTTTTTTATCAGAGAATTATCACGATAAATTCCCCAAAACCATTCTCCGTTTTGTTTGTCCAGAATGTGTTTTTGTATGAACTTCCAGTTTTTAAAAACGATGTCCAGATATTTTTGATCGCCTGTTAATTGATATGCATTATAAAAACCAATTAAAGCTTCGGCCTGAACCCACCAATGTTTTTCGGTAATTAATTCATGCTTTTCAGGATCAAATTCATACCATAAACCGCCATCAACATCTAAACCTTCTTGTGTAACTTCGGCCATTTGAATGGCATGTTTTTTATAATTAGCGATTAAGTTTTCATCTTCAGAAATTTCAGCACATTGCAATAAAAGCCACGCCGCTTCGATATCATGACCGTAGGAGATAACATCTGGTTTTTCGATCCAGTTTTCATCAAAAAACAAACGTAAATGTCCTGTTTCAGTATTAATGAAATGTTCTTCTATAGTTTCTAATAGTTCGATTATATCGCATTGCAGTTTTTTATTTTTCCAGACTTTAAGCAAATTTGCATACGCTTCAACAATATGCAA
>NZ_OY730237.1 GCF_963422545.1 uncultured Flavobacterium sp. | reverse complement strand
TTAGAAGCTGTTGATTATATCTTAAAGCCAATTTCGTTGGAGCGTTTTACAAAAGCGATAAGCAAATACACTAAAATTAGAGAATTAAACGAAATAGTTTTGCATTCTAAAATTCAGGAAACGGATCGTGCTTTTATTTTTGTGAAATGTGAAAGAAAAATGGTGAAGCTTTTTTTAGATGAAATAGATTATTTTGAATCTCAAGGGAATTATTTGCTAATTTATACTGCCACAGATTGTTACAAAACCTATCAATCTATTACAGAAATGGAGGACAAATTGCCTGAAGGTTTATTTTTAAGAATTCATCGCTCTTTTTTAGTCGCTATAAAAAAAATAACAAGTTATAATACCAATACTGTCAATATCCAAAACAAACAATTGCCTGTTGGAAGGTTTTACAATTCAGCTGTATCTTATTTATTGAATTCTTTAAGAAGTTTAGCTAACTAGACATTCAGTAATAATGCCAATCAAGAGTTGAAATGTGCCGTTAGGCACTAAATATTGGTAGAGATTATAATAATGTGCTATAACAGTATGTAATTTAATACAAAAAATAGCATTACTTAATACAACATTAAGAATAGTAAGGATTTAATTCAGAATTAATTCAGGATTAATTTTCAACTTTGTGTTAAATTTAAACCGCTTATTATGAAATATTTATCAGTTCTTTTGTTTTTCTTTTTCGTTCCGTTTTTAAACGCACAAAACATAAAATTATCCAAAGAAATTAAGGTCGAGGGAGATCGTGGATGGGATTATTTATCTGTTGATGAGGTGGCACAGAGATTATTTGTTTCTCATGGAAATGTAGTGAATGTTGTCGATTTAAAAACCGAGAAAGTAATAGCCACAATACCAGATACTAAAGGAGTTCATGGTATTGCTATAGCCAATGATCTTAATAAAGCTTTTATAACTGACGGAGCTGACAATGCCGTAACCGTAATTAATCTAACCACATTTGAACTTATCGAAAAAGTTGCCATTCAGGGTATAAAACCTGATGCTGTGCTTTATGATAAATTTTCAAGCAAAGTTTTTGTATTTAATGCTAAAACTAGTGATGCAACAGTTTTAGATGCACTTACAAATAAAGTTGTTAAGACAATTCCGCTTGACGGGAAACCTGAATTTTCTGCAACCAATGCTAAAGGATTAGTATATGTAAATATTGAGGACAAAAACCAAATTAAAGTTATTGATACAGACAAGCTTGACGTGATACATACCTGGGATATTTCGCCGGGTGATGAACCTTCAGGACTGGCTTTTGATTCGGCTAACAACAGACTTTTTAGTGTCTGCGGAAATTCAATATTGGTGATAACAAATGCCGATACCGGAAAAGTGATAACAACATTACCTATAGGAGAAGGCTCTGATGGTGTATTTTTTGATGCAAACAGAAAATTAATTTTCAGTTCAAACGGATCAGGAACAGTGACTGTGATAAAACAGAAGGACAAAGATCATTATGATGTTTTGCAAACAGTTCCTACTGTTAAAGGTGCCAGAACTATTACCATGAGCAAAGCTACCGGTACATTATATCTGCCAACTGCCAGTTTTGGAAAAGTTCCCGCCCCAACAAGTGAGAACCCAAATCCTCGTGCTCCAATTACTCCGGATTCTTTTAGGATTTTGGTAGTAAAGTAATTTCATATATTTGGTAGTAAAGTAATTTTATATAATTTTTGATACTTCGTCTCCGCTCAGTACAAACGCAAAAGAAAAAGATGAAACGGTATTTTTTTATCATACTTGTTTTGATAGGTTGCAGATCTTTCTCTCAGGAGAAAGATCTGTTTTACTTCCTTGAAAAAGCAAGAACAAACTCTCCCTTACTGGCAGATTACCAGAATCAGATTAAAATCTCGACTCTGGACAGTCTCTTGAACAAGGCTTCTTATAAAACTCAGGTAGCAGCAAATTTAAACGCAAATTATGCCCCTGTTATCAATGGTTATGGTTTTGACACTGCTTTGAGTAATGGTCAGATGGTTTCTGCTTTGGTTGGATTTAATCAAAGAATATTAGGCAAAGGCCAAATCAGTTCACAAGCTGAATCTTTTAAGCTTATCAAGGATGCTCTTATAATTAATAAAAAAGTAGCAGTTAAAGATTTGGATAAAAGCATAATCGCGCAATACATCACGGCGTATGGTACAGAAAAGCAGATCGTATTTAATAATAAGATTACCACACTTTTAAAAGAAGAGGAGGTCATTTTAAAAAAACTGACCAAAAATTCTATTTATAAACAAACAGATTACCTGATTTTTAATGCTACTATAAAACAACAAGAACTCACAGCTTTGCAGTTAAAACAGCAATATCAAAACGATTTG
This sequence comes from uncultured Flavobacterium sp., assembly GCF_963422545.1. NCBI lineage: Bacteria > Pseudomonadati > Bacteroidota > Flavobacteriia > Flavobacteriales > Flavobacteriaceae > Flavobacterium > uncultured Flavobacterium sp. The sequence continues at coordinate 59,761 of NZ_OY730237.1, read as the reverse complement.
GCACTTTTAAATTATTTAACGGGAGAAACAGATACCACATTGATTCAACTTAAAGCACCTGATTTAACTATAAAGCCTGATAAAGAACAAGGCAGTATATTTTTGAAACAGTTTGAAACAGACAGCTTAAAAATAAAAAATGCAGACAAGCTCATTGATAATAATTATAAACCAGCTCTTTCTCTGCTTGGAGATGCGGGATATAATTCAAGTTTTATTTCTCAGGGATATAAGAATTTCGGATTCAGTGTTGGTTTGGGAGTGAGTATTCCTATTTATGATGGAAATCAACGAAACCTTCTGCATCAAAAAAACAGTATGGCCTTGGCGACTAATGAGAGTTATACAAAGAATTTTAAAAGGCAGTATCAGCAGCAGCTCTTTTTGCTCGATCAAAAATTCAACCAGAGCATAGAGACTAAGAAAATGTTGCAGTCGCAGCTTTTGGTAGCTGAGGCACTAATTGAAGCCAATAAAAAATTACTGCTTACAGGAGATGCACAGATTACGGAGTATATTATTGCTCTTAGTAATCTTATTTCTATTCAGACAGCTATTGCACAGAACAATGTCAATAATCTTCAAATTATTAATGAAATTAATTACTGGAAATCCAATGAATAAATTAACCTATAAAATAGCGGTACTTTTATTTCTGCCAATACTAATTTTATATTCCTGCAATAAAACTACCCCAGTAGAAACACCTGAAGCTGTAAGTGTTCCAGTTACTGTAACTCATATTGATACTACGGCAATTGAAAGTTATATTGATCTGAATGCCACAACGGTTTATTTGATCAAAAACATGATTAAAGCCAATACAACCGGATATTTAGAGGCTGTAAAAGTGGCATCAAATGATTTTGTTTCCAACCATCAATTACTGTTTTCGCTTAAAACCCGCGAGGCAAAAGTTCTGGGCAATACGATTAATAAAATTGATCCGAGCCTGAATTTTGGCAATGCTATACAGCTCAGAGCTACCTGCGACGGATTTGTAAATGCAGTTAATGTTCAGAAAGGAGATTATGTTCAGGAAGGTGATGTACTGGCAATTATTAACAATGCGAATAGTTTTTCTATTGTTCTGAGTCTTCCTTATGGACTTAGAAAATTTGTGACTCTTAATGAAATATTAAATGTCTATTTGCCTGATGGTACTACAATTCAAACAAAAGTTGATAAATATATGCCAACAGTTGATCCGGCATCACAGACACAAAATGTTATTTTAAAAAACATTAAAGCAGTAAACATTCCTGAGAATTTAATTGTAAAAGTAAGGATCGATAAAACAACTGACAATAAAACGATGAGTCTTCCTAAGCAAGCTGTTCTTAGTGATGAGACCCAAACTGATTTTTGGATTATGAAAGTGGTGGGCAATAATCTGGCTATAAAAGTTCCTATTAAAAAAGGAATTGAATCTGCAGATAAAGTAGAGATACTTTCTCCAAAGTTAAAAACCAGCGATCAGATTTTGCTAACAGGAAATTATGGAGTGGGAGACAGTATCAAAGTAAAAATCATCAATAAATAAGCTCATGAAACCCTTTTTTGCACGACATAAAAATGGTCTTAGTACTATTATCTTCCTGATTTTATTAGGAGGTATATATTCGTACTCCAAAATGCAGACCGGATTATTTCCTGAGATTACATTTCCTAAGATAAAAATTATTGCAGATGCAGGACAGCAGCCTGTAGACAAGATGATGATTACTGTGACTAAGCCTCTTGAAAGTGCCATTAAAAAAGTTGAAGGACTTCAAACGGTAAGAAGCACTACGAGCAGGGGAAGCTGTGAAATTTCTGCTTTCATGGACTGGAATGCAGATATAAACTTAAGTAAAACCAGAATTGAGGCTCAAATTAATCAGATTAAAAATGATCTTCCGCCTGATCTGCAGTTTACAGTAGAAAAAATGAATCCATCGATACTGCCTGTTATTGGATATGCCATTGATAGTAAGGACCGCTCAGCTGTAGATTTAAAGAAAATAGCTAATTATACCATTAAACCTTTTCTTTCTCAGATTCAGGGAACTAGTGAAATTAGAATTGTTGGCGGAAAAGAAAAGGAATATTGGTTATCCTTGGATTATCCAAAAATGAGTGCTTATGGTATTACTCCAGCAATGGTAACTCAGGTTTTCAGTGAAACTAATTTTATTAAATCAAATGGTTATCTGGCAGATTATCATCATTTGTACTTAACGATTACTGATGCGCAACTTGATAAAAAAGATGAACTTGAAAATCTGGTTATCCGCAATAATAGTAAAGGTATTGTAAGACTAAGCGATATCTGTCTGGTTGAAATAAGAGAAGCCAAAGAATATATCAAGGTGAATGCCAACGGTAAAGAAAGTATCCTTATTGCAGTCATGAAGCAACCAGATGCCAACCTTATTGTGATGTCTGATGCCATGAATAAAAAATTGAAAGACCTTAAGGCAATATTACCTAAAGATATCACGATAAAGCCCTTTTATGAACAGGCAAATTTTGTAAATGATGCCGTAAAAAGTGTTACAGATTGTCTGTTTATAGGATTATTTCTGGCAATTATTGTTGCGGTATTGTTTTTAAAATCGGCAAAAGCAAGTACCACTATTTTAATCACTATTCCAGTTACACTTTCCTTAACGCTGATAGTACTATATTTTACAGGACAAACTTTCAATATTATGACATTGGGCGCCATTGCTGCTGCCTTGGGATTAATTATTGACGATGCTATTGTTGTAGTAGAGCAAATTCATCGTACTCATGAAGAGCATCCTGATGAGTCTGCAATTATTTTGCTTGAAAAAGCGATGCAGTATTTGTTTCCTGCCATGGTAGGTTCTTCGATTAGTACTATTGTTATTTTTTTCCCATTTGTTTTAATGAGCGGAGTAGCCGGATCGTATTTTAAAGTTTTGACAGACACGATGATTATCACACTGGTGTGTTCTTTTTTGGTAACCTGGTTGCTGCTGCCTGTAATCTACCTATGGTTGTCTTCTAAAAAAGTGCCTTTTAAGAAAAAAGAAACTAGCCATCATGAGGTTAAAAAACAAAAGTGGGTTTCCTATTTTATCGGAAAGCCTGTTTTAAGTATTAGTTTTTGTTTGCTCTTGTTACTTTCTATATTCCTAATCCTTCCTAATCTTGAAACAGGATTTTTGCCTGAAATGGACGAGGGAAGTATTGTTTTGGATTATGAGTCGCCTCCTGGAACCTCTCTTGAGGAAACGGACCGAATGCTAAGAGAAGTAGAAAAAATAATTATAAAAAATCCTGATGTCGATGCTTATAGTCGAAGAACGGGAACTCAAATGGGGTTTTTTATTACCGAACCCAATACAGGAGATTATCTGATTCAATTAAAAAAAGACAGATCAAAAACAACTAATGATGTTATTGATGATATAAGGTTAAAGATCGAAAACAGCCAGCCGGCACTTCGTATTGATTTTGGACAGGTTATAGGAGATATGCTGGGAGATCTTATGAGTTCTGTCTCACCTATTGAAGTTAAGATTTATGGAAATGATCCAAGTAAACTACATCAAATAGCGCAAAAAGTTGCCGCTTTAATTGAAAAAACCAAGGGAACGGCAGATGTTTTTGATGGTAGAGTGCTTGCAGGTCCTAGTATTAATATTGAGCCAAATTATTCTTTGTTGGCACAATACGGAATGACACCTGCTGATTTGCAATTCCAGATGCAGAGCCAGTTGGAAGGAAACATTATAGGTACTTTATTGGAGAAGGAACAATCAACTCCGATTCGTCTTATTTATAAAAATTCAGAAAAAAGAAGTCTGGATCAGATCAAACAATTGCAGGTTTTTCTTCCGGGTGGTCAATCTATTCCGCTTTCCAATCTGGTAAAAATAACACCTGAGAAAGGAAGCGCCGAAGTACAGAGAGAGAATTTGCAAATGATGAGTGTAGTTACGGGCAGACTAGATAACAGAGGGTTAGGTACTGTTATGGCAGAAATCAAAAAAAATGTAGAACAGCATATCGTATTGCCTCAAGGATATTATATTGAATATGGAGGTGCATACAAAGAACAACAGCAGGCATTCAGCGAGCTGCTGCTGATTTTGGTTACATCATCATTTTTAGTTTTTGGTGTAATTCTGTTTTTATTCAGGGATTTTAGAGCTGCGCTGGTTATTCTATTCATTTCTGTACTTGGAATTTCAGGAAGTTACCTTTTGCTTTTTCTAACCAATATACCGCTGAATGTGGGAAGTTATACCGGAATTATTATGATTGTGGGAATTATTAGCGAAAATGCCATTTTTACTTTTCTTCAATTTCGTGAAACCTATAAACTTACCTTAGATATTGATCAGTCTTTGATTTATTCGATCTCTACAAGACTCAGACCTAAATTAATGACTGCTGTAGGAGCTATTATAGCACTGCTGCCTTTGGCTATCGGAGTAGGAACGGGATCAGAACTTCATCAGCCTTTGGCCATTGCAGTGATTGGAGGTTTTATTGTGGCTATGCCTTTACTATTAATTGTATTGCCAAGCCTATTAGCTATCGTATATAGAAATCCAAAACATCTTACCCATTTATTATGAAGCAAATCTACTTTAGTTTGATTGTCAACATAATATTAATTTCTAAATCTTCGTAAAATGCTAAAGGCTATTTTATTATTTCTCGTAAGTATAACAACTGTTAATGCACAAAACAGCGTGTTGGATTCTATTGTAGTGAAAGATACTGTTCAAAATTTAAAGTTCAATTATAAACAATTAATCATACCCGGAGTACTTATCGGATATGGTTTTATAGGACTTGAAAGTGATCAGCTCAAAAGTTTTAATAGGGAGATCAGGGATGAGGTTAAAGAAGATATTGATAATAAAATCACTATTGATGATTTCTCTCAATATGCTCCTGCTGCTTCTGTTTATGCGTTAAATGCTATGGGAATTGAAGGTAAAAACAATCTTAAGGACAGATCGATAATTTTGGCTACATCTTATCTAATGATGAGCGCTACAGTATTTGCATTAAAAGGTATTACCAAGGTCGAAAGACCAGATGGTACATCTAATAATTCATTTCCTTCAGGGCATACTGCCAACGCTTTTGCAGGAGCTGAATTTCTTTGGCAGGAATACAAAGATAAGTCTGTCTGGTATGGAATAAGCGGATACATTGTAGCAACAGGAACAGGATTGTTCAGAGTATATAACAACAGACACTGGCTTACCGATGTAGTTGCAGGAGCCGGTATAGGGATTCTAAGCACCAAAGCCGCTTACTGGCTGTTTCCATATGTTAAAAATACTATTTTCCCTTCTAAAGAAAATAAAGTCACTTCGATGATTGCTCCATTTTATAATGGAAGGCAAATGGGAGCGGGCATGGTTGTGCAGTTTTAGCTTCCGGAAATAGCAATTGAATTTAATAGTAATAATTTTTTAAATACCACAGAGCTGATTTAAGCTTTAAAATTTACTGCAAATGAAAGTTTCAAGCAAAGTAAACGTTGTTCGAAGAACTACGATGCATTTTTTAACGAAAAACATTGGTTCTTCTAAAAAGAAAGAAAATAATATTATAGAAGATCCGGCAAGGATAAAGCAAATTTTGATTTGCAGGCCAAATGCAAGACTGGGAAATCTTCTGCTTATTACTCCTTTAATTAAAGAAGTTAGTGAAACTTTTCCTGAGGCCAAAATTGATCTTTTTGTTAAAGGTGGACTGATGCCGGTTATTTTAAAAAATTATGGTCAGATTAGGGAGATCATTGTACTTCCTAAAAAGCCTTTCAGCAGTCTTTTGACCTATTTAAAAGTCTGGCTAAAAATAAAGCGTAAAAAATATGATATGGCCATCAATGTCGACAAAGATTCTTCTTCGGGCAGATTGGCTGTTGAATTCTCTAATGCTGCTTTTAAATTTTATGGAGATGATCTCAACGAAAATAGCCTTAAAGCAGAAGATTATTTACATATTGCCAAATATCCGGTTTACAATTTCAGGGAATTTTTGAAAAGCCTTTCTTTAAAGAGTAGCGATGAACCTATTTCAAAAACGGATCTGCGATTAAGTGATACGGAACTAGCTCACGGCAGAAAAATCCTTTCCGATAGATTTGACAATAAAAAGCAGACAATTGCAATTTTTACCTATGCTACAGGAGATAAATGTTTCTCTGAATTCTGGTGGACAGATTTTTATGATCTTTTAAAGTTAAAATACGAGCGCGATTATAATATTCTTGAAATTTTACCAGTTGAAAATGTGTCGCAAATACGATTTAAGGCAACAAGTTTTTACAGCAAAGACATACGTGAAATAGGAGCCGTTTTAGCCAATACAGCAATATTTATTGGAGCTGATAGTGGTATAATGCATTTGGCAAGTGCTGTAAATACTCCCACGGTGGGATTGTTCTCAGTTACTAATCTTCAAAAATATGAGCCTTACGGATATAATTCTATAGGTATTGATACTAATGCTATTGTGAGTAAGAATCAATACATATTAATTATTGACGAAATTTTGCTAGAGAAAAAGTAGTAAGATTTAAAAAAATCTCTAAATAAGTTTCCTGTTTAAAGAAGCTTATTTAGAGATGAAATTTGTAACTATATCCAAAACGTATTATAGGAAGTTTGAATTTTTTAAAATTTAATACTAAAAGAATGTAAATTGTCCTGGAAAGTATAGCTTATTTCCCAATGATTAAATTTTGTGATTTTTTTGATGATTGCCAAACCAAGTCCGTTTCCCTGAGAAGAAGGATTGGTTTTAGAAAATCGGTTAAAGAGTTTCTCAATTTTCAAAGGAATGTTTTGACCGCTGTTTAAAAATACCAACTCATTCTCGAGGGTTGTAATAATGATTTTACCGTTTTTTTCATTGTGCCGAATCGCATTTAAAAATAAATTATTAATCAGCACCTCAGTAAGGGGTGGATTTCCTATTACACTCAAGGTTGAGGTAAATTCGGTGATGATCGTCAGATTTTTAGCACTGGCTTGTTCGGTAAAAAAGTCCAGATTTTTTTTAATATAGTCATTAATAACAATAGTATCTTTTTCAAGAAAACACTCGTTGTCAATTTTAGAGAGCAGTAGTAAGTTTTTATTAAGCCTGTTTAGCCTTGATACATCCCTATTTAAAGAGGCAACCAGATAAGATTGTTCCTTGTTTAGGTCCAGCTGCGTCAAGGTATCAATTTTAGTTTGGAATAATGCTAAAGGAGTTTGAAGCTCATGAGCGGCATTTTCAACAAACTCTCTCTGGCTTTTGTATATGGCTGTATTTTTTTCAATAAGCCTTTCCACGCTTTTATTAAGACGGTCAAATTCGTCAATATCAGTAGAGATGAAATGTGGCGGTTTACTTTTATCGATTTCAAAACCCTCAATCTGATTCAGAGTATTATAAAAAGGACTCCACATTTTAGCTGCAGTGGTTTTTGAGATCCAGATAATTCCAATCAAAAGCATAATAATGATAAAAAGAAACATGAGAGCAATGCTAAAAACCATTCCTTCCATTTCCAATAGATTTATTTTCTCGGTGTAAGTATATTTTTTTCCATTTATAGCTACAGGGGCATAAAGTATACGGAAAGGTACTTTTTCCTTTGCAATAGAATCATACAGCATTTTTCCAACTATAGAATCCTTGCTCATGCTCATATCAGGTACAATCTTTACTTCATTGTTGTATCTGTTCCATAAGTCAATATCGGTTTGTGTAAAATCCTTATGACTTTCCTTTATAAAGGCACCTTTGTGAAAATGCAATACTTCATCAGTTTCATAAATATAAAGCTGCAGGCAAATAAAATAAAATAAGGGTGCCGCTATCAATAAAATAATGATTGCGTAGGCAAGAAAGCTGTTAGTTGTTTTATTAAGCAGTTTTTGATTATTCATTTTCCCATTTATATCCAAGGCCGTAAGCTGTTTTAATGTAATCTCCGCTGCCTGCCTGATAAAGTTTCTTTTTTAGGTTTTTGATATGCGCATAGATAAAGTCATGATTATCGAGCATATCTGCCATATCTCCTGAGAGATGTTCTGCAATGGCAGCTTTGGATAATACCTTATTTTCATTTCCAATTAAAAAAAGAAGCAGATCCAGTTCTTTTTTGGTCAGATCCAGTTTTGTATTATTTACCGTTGCTGATTTGGAGAATATGTCAATTATAATTTCATTAAAAGTGATACTATTTTTTCCCTTGAAATTTTTACGGCGTATAAGCGCCTGCATTCGAACCAAAAGTTCAGATAAATGAAAAGGCTTTGTCAGAAAATCATCTGCTCCAAGATTAAATCCTTCAAGACGTGTTTCGAGTGTTTCTTTGGCAGAAATCACAATAACGCCATCAGTTTTGTTTTTTCTTTTGAGTTCCCTTAATATATCAAATCCATCACCGTCAGGCAGCATTAAATCCAGAAGTATACAGTCATAATCATAAGAATCAATTTTGGTAAGTGCTAAATTATAGCTTTCAGCTGTTTCGCATTGGATTCCATTGGTTCTGAAATATTTTTTGATGCTTTGAGCAATTTCCAGCTCATCTTCTATAATTAAAATTTTCATACTGCAAGTTTAGTTTAAATTTTGAAGAAAAATTGAATCTGAGATGATTTAGACTTGTTCTTTAATAAAATCTAAAATAATGATTTAAGGTTACTTGTCAAGCATAATTTTTTTTTAAAATGATCAACATACAGGAACATAGATTTTAAGTATAATTAAAAATATAAAAAAAATCTCATAACAATATGTATTATTGTGTTATAAATAGTATTTTTAAAAATTGTTTGTAAGACTGGAAGTCTAATAATTTTCAGGAAAAAGATACATGAAGTATTAAAGTTATATAAGTATAAAGAATGTAATAATTTAATATCCAGAGGGATGTAAATTAATCATATGTTAAGCCAACATTATTCTATTTTAAATTTTTACAAGAATTAGAGCTTGTTTTCAAAAAATACATTTTACAGACAGAAATTCTAAATTTATTCTAAATTTACCAATTACTTTACCTTTTGTTAAAGAGCAAGATATGAATAGTAAAAAGAGATTAACTAAACTTGCAGCCAGCAAATTTTATGCATTATTAACAGTTTTGCCAAAAAGATGGATGGGTTGAAAGGTCAATGAGAGCTTTACTTATTGCTGTTTTTAGATCGTCCTTCATCATTGTTTTTTAGCGTAATGAAAGAGCGATATTTTAAACTGCCAATTGTTTGAGAACCTAATTAATGTATAAAAATATCAATAAAGAACATAATGAATGTAAGTGTTACTAATAATTATTCAAGAATTAAACTGTCTGTATTTTTTTTACCCCTGTTTATATTAATTGGCATTGTTTTATTTTTATATAGTAAAGGTGCTTTATGTGCTGATAAATATGTACAAATTCAAAAAGATTATTTCTTTTTTATTAATCATCATTTAGGGCAATATCCAAATCTCGAATATAATCTCACCCAATTTGGAGACGCTTTGATTATTTTATCTTTTTTAAGCATTTTGATTATTTATGCCCCTAAAATCTGGGAGGCTTTAATATCTGGTCTGCTAGTTTCTCTTGCGCTTTCTTGCCCTTTAAAAAGCATATTTGCAGTTCCAAGACCAGCAGCAGCGTTTAATAATGATAATATTATTATCGTCGGAAAAGCATTGTTTGGTCACAATAGTTTACCTTCAGGGCACTCCATAACAATTTTTACAACACTTACCATTTTGCTGTTTGCATTTATGCCCAAAGATTTAAAATTTAAAATTTTATGGATTTTTGCACTCATCACTGTAGGATACATTCTTGCCTTTACAAGAGTAGGAGTAGGAGCACATCACCCGCTTGATGTTATTATAGGTAGTATTATAGGATATATTTCCGGGCTCTTAGGTATTTTTATTAGTAGAAAATATAAAATCTGGAGTTGGATTAACAATAAAAAATACTATCCCGTTTTGATTTTATTATTTGTGGTTTGTTGCATTTTGTTAATTTGCAGAATAATTAATGATAATTTGATCGTCTTTTACTTAGCATTTATTAGCTTAGCGGTTTCATTATATAAAATTATTAATCTCTATGTTAAAAAATAACTTAAAAATAACTCATTTTGTTTTACTAATGAGTTTTTTGAATTTTCTATTCTTTCATTTACCATTTTTCACTTACGTCTTTAATAATTTTGATTATAAGAGTTTTAACGGTGTAATATTAGTTTTAAGTTTAATAATTCTAATGTTAGTTTTAAATGCGTTTGTTTTTTTTCTGATATTCTCCCTCTCTCGTTATCTTGGAAAATTCTTACTGGTTATATTCTTTATAATCAATTCGATTGCGGTTTACTTTATCAATACATATAGTGTTATAGTAGACGAAAGCATGATTGGTAATGTGTTGAATACCAACTACGAAGAATCGAGTAGTTTTTTCTCTTTTAAATTAATACTATACGTTGTTTTCCTTGGTATTATTCCGAGTATCTATATCATTAAAGCGAAAATAATAAATACAACGTTAAAGAAATTTTTAACCCTTTCTTCTCTTACCTTATTATTTATTGCCGTTTTAGTTTTCGCTAATGCTAGCAATTGGTTGTGGATTGATAAAAATTCAAAACAATTAGGAGGTCTTGCAATGCCATGGTCGTATTCAGTAAACTTGTCGCTTTTTTATGTTCATAAATACAAAAAAAATGAAAAAGAAATTTTATTGCCAAATGCGACAATAAAAGATAACCAGAAATCGGTTGTAGTTTTAGTTATTGGAGAATCTGCAAGAAGTCAAAATTTTTCTCTTTACGGTTACGGAAAAAACACGAATCCACTGCTTTCTAAAATATCGAATTTATTTCATTTTAACGCCACTTCTTGCGCTACCTATACAACTGCTGGCGTAAAATGTATTTTAGAACATACCAATAGTGATGATCTATATGAAATATTGCCTAATTATTTATATAGAAATAATGTTGAGGTTATTTGGAGAACTTCAAACTGGGGTGAACCACCGGTGCATATAGAAAAATATCAAAACAGAGATGTTTTAAAGAAAGATTGCAAAGGAGAAGACTGTAATTATGATGAAGTTCTATTGACCGGACTAAAAGAACAGATACTAGCAAGTAAAAAGAATAAAATACTGATAGTATTGCATACAAGTACAAGTCACGGGCCTACATACAGCAAAAAATATCCACCTCGATTTGAAGTTTTTAAACCTGTTTGCAATAGTGTAGAATTAGGGAAATGTTCTCAAAATGAACTCCTCAATGCATATGATAATACTATTGTTTATACAGATTATATTCTATCTAATGTAATTGATGATTTAAAACAATTAAAAGAATATAAGAGCACCATGATTTTTGTTTCAGATCACGGAGAATCTTTAGGTGAAAAAAACCTGTATATGCATGGAGTGCCTATAAGTTTTGCCCCTAAAGAGCAATATGAGATACCTTTTATTGTATGGGTATCTGATAATTCAAGACAACTAAAACCTAATAAAACACTAACTCAAAACCATGTGTTTCATAGTGTTCTAAACTTTTTGAATATACAAAGTCCCGTTTATAATGAGGAAATGAACATTTTTAAATAATTAGAGTTTTTGAATAACTTTATTTTTAATTTAGTTGATTGTTAATATATTGAAACTCAATTAAAAATAAAGTTATGATAATATCACAGTTATCTCTAAAAGGGTTTTATGCGATTTGTCGGGTTTTACTTTTTTACATCATTAGTATTGTAATTTTTGCTACTAGTTCAGGAGTAACCAAAAATGTTTTTTTAGGAGATCAGTTATCCTTTTTAATATCGACAATCTTAACCTTTCTTTTGGTCGTGTTATTTGCAAAATGGGAAAAACTGCCTTTAAAAGATGTTGGGTTAATCCCTTATAAAAGCAGTCTTTTACGGTTTTCAAGCGGCTTTGGAATTAGTGTTGTAATGGTAGTTGTAGAAGTTCTCATTATAACAAATTTTGCAAAGGTTAAATTTTCGTTTGCCCCACATATCCCGCCTATAAATGTCATTACATCCTTAATTCTTTTTTTACTGGTCGCATGTAGAGAAGAATTGGTTTTCCGTTCCTATTCATTACGAAGTTTGGCTAATTCTTTAAACCCCATCATTGCATTGGTAATAATGACAACTATTTTTATTATTGAACACGTAATTGCGGGAATGTCTTGGAAAATGGCTGTCTTGGGACCCGGTTTTGGAGGGATTTTATTTGGAATCTCTGCTCTAAAAACAAGAGGCTTGGCTTTACCTTTAGGACTTCATTTTTCCTGGAACTTTATGCAATGGCTATTGGGATTTAAAAACAATAGTGGAGTTTGGAGAGAAATTGTAGAAAAAGGCCATGAATCACAAGCAGAAAATATAGCATTGGCAGCATTCGTCTTTGTTATGAGTGCCACCATTGTGGGAATATGGCAGTTCTATACAAGAAAAGAAAGTTGAAACAAGCAGCCATAACTTTTTCATCAGAGGTAAAGATCTCGATAATGAAACTTAAAAAGAGTCTCTTTTAAGTTGAAGAATTTAAAATTCGTTGTTTTACCTGATCCATATAAAATCTGCCAATTACATATCTGATACCTTCAATTTCTATACTATTTCCTTCAACGACGTCAATCTTGTCAATTGCAATTGTGTATGATCTGTGTATTCTTAAAAAATTTCTTTCCGGTAGTAAATCAGTAAAGTTAGATAATGTGCTGTGTATGATGTATTTACTAGTTAAAGTGCTTATTTTTAAGTAATCTTTTAGGCTTTCTATGACTAGAATTTCATTTAAGAAAATCTTCTTCATTCTTTTCTTGTCAATTTTTACAAAAATAAAAGGATTTTCGGTACTGTTTTCCTGAGATGCATTTGTTTTATTTTCAAGCCTTTTACTTACTTTATTTAGCGCTTTCATCAGCCTCGGAAATTTGATAGGTTTTACCAGATAATCCAAAACATCTAATTCGTAAGTCTCTATTGCAAATTCGCTATATGCGCTGGTAATAATAAGTAACGGAGGATTTTCGAGACTTTTTATAAAATTGATACCGTCGAGAACAGGCATATTGATGTCTAGAAAAATTACATCAACGTTGTTATTTTTTAAAAAATTTAAACCTTCAATTGGGTTCGTAAAAGTGTTTATTACCTCAAAATTTTCAATTGGCTCTAAATAATTTTTAATAACATTGATTGCCAATGGCTCATCATCTATAATCAAACAATTTATTTTCATTTTGTAATTATTATTTTTTGAGCGAAATAATTTAATTGTAAAAAAAAAGACAAGTTGTATTAAGATACTTTAATCACAAGCTTAACCACAAAAATATCCTTTTTATTTTTAAAAGAAAGACTGTAGTCCTCTTTATTGTAGCCCAACTCAAGCCTTTTTTTAACGTTTTCTATACCTATACCACTTGACTTGTTAAAATTGTCTGTATGTTCTGTAATTTCTGGCGTTGGGTTTGAAACAGTAAAATGAAGAAAATCACCTTTTACCTTAAAACTAATATTGATTACAACCTTTCCCGTGTTTTTGTTTACGCCATGTTTAAAAGCATTTTCAATAAATGTCAACAATATTACAGGAGATATTTCCTTATCGTGAATATCTCCAGAAATAGACATATTTATTTCTAACCGATCATTATTTCTGATTCTCTCAAGATCAAGATAATTCTCGATGCAGAGTATTTCGTTTTCTAAAGTTTGCTTTTTACTTTTTGTTTCATACAACATGTAACGCAGTAACTCAGAAAGTTTTAGAACAACTTTTGGAGTTTTGTTTGATTTTTCTACAGATAACGAATAAATATTATTAAGCGTATTAAAGAGAAAATGTGGAGAAATTTGAGATTTTAAGAAAAGCAACTCAGTTTCTAATTGAGATTTTTCAAGATCGGCCACCCTTTTTTGTTCTTTCAGGAAATCTAAAGTGATCTTAATTGCAGTAACAAAAGTGATAACATAAAGCTCGCCAATCATCATATCGATGCTATAATTCAGTGTTAGTTTATCTATAGGTTGAGGTCCTTCAGGCCAAACGCGATGGCTTATCAATAAGTAAGTAAGGTTAAACTTAATTATGACCATTATAAATATCGACGATAAAACGGCGAGAATGTATAGAAGATATTTTTTTCGATAAACCAGATACGGCATAAATACTAAAATATTCAAATAACATAATGTCATATGAATCGGGAAACCCAATAAATTAGTTTTGAAAGAATAACCATAATCATTAAAATAAATTCCCCAACGAAATGTGTTAAATAAAAAGTAAGTAAGCCAAAAAAGGATATGATAATGTAATGGTACACGATAAAGTTTGCCAGAATTGAAATTCATAATAATAGTATTTTTTGTGACTTTTTTTGGTGTTTATCTTAGTTTATATGTCGTCTGTCTAAATTAGTTTTAATAAAAATCTAAATTGTTTAAGTTTAAAACTGAATTAAGGTTGTTTTATGGGGAGAATTTTAGCTTTTTTATTTCACTGGCAATTCTGAGTGCAAGTTGTAAAATAAAAAGGTATGAAAATAATACTTAACAAGATTTTTTAAGACCAAAAAGCAACCTCTTGAAATTAATTTTCATGCAAATTAAATTATAAGTTATGTTAACAAAAAAGCAATACCAGATTATAAATAAGTTTTTCCTGAAAATTCTAAAAGCAATGTAAAATTTATTTCGTGATAAACTAACAGTTTTTCATGAATATATTACTTGCAAAAAATAGGAAGAATATTCTGTATTTATCGATTTTAACTTTGTTATTAACCAAAACAAAGTGCTGAAAACAGAAATTACAATTTAACTAACCAATAAATAAATATTAAAATTAATGAATATCATTGACGTATCGATCATCATAGTTTATATTATACTTTCAGTAGGAATAGGGATTTGGATTTCAAGAAAAGCATCAAAAGGATTAGATGATTATTTCCTAGGCGGAAAAACGATCAAATGGTATTTTTTAGGTTTAAGTAACGGATCAGGAATGTTTGATGTTTCAGGAACTTCCTGGATGATTGGCGTGTTGTTTTTATACGGAGTAAAAAGCTTCATGTTTATGTGGCTTTGGCCTATTTGGAATCAGATTTTTGTAATGATGTTCCTGGCCGTCTGGATAAGACGATCAAAAGTAATGACAGGTTCTGAATGGATTTTAACCCGTTTTGGAAACGACAAAGCCGGAAAAGCATCACATATTATTGTAGCAATTTTTGCTATTATTTCGACAATTGGTTTTATTGCCTATTTTTTTGAAGGAATAGGGAAATTTATAACCATCATTCTTCCTTGGGATTTAACGCTTTATTATGGCGATTTAATTTTGCTGACGTCTGAGCGATCTTATGCTTTAATAATCATATTTTTAACTACAATTTATACAGTAAAAGGAGGTATGTTTTCTGTTGTTGCGACAGAAGTTGTACAATATTTAATTATGATTGTTGCCAGCGTTTTAATTGCCGGTTATGCGTTTTTAAATTATACTGATATTCAGATTAATTCTGTAATTACAGAAGAATGGAAAAATGTTTTCTTCGGATGGCAGTTTGAAACGCAATGGAGTGAAAAGTTTCAGACATTCAATAATTTAATTGATTCCGAAGGTTACAAAATGTTCGGCGCTTTTATCGGAATGACATTATTCAAAGGTTTCTTCGCCAGTGTTGCCGGCCCAACGCCAAGTTATGATTTGCAAAGAATTCTTTCTACAAAATCTGTAAAAGAAGCTGCATATATGAGTGGTTTTACCAACTTGATTTTGTTCATTCCAAGATATTTATTAATTACAGGAATTGTCGTAATTGCTTTGGTGAATATAGCACCGGAGCTGAATGCGAATACAGGTTTAACGGGAGCCGATTTAGAATTACTAATGCCAAAAGTGGTTAATTTATACCTTCCTGTCGGAATAAAAGGACTTTTACTTGCAGGTTTATTGGCAGCATTTATGTCCGGGTTTTCAGCTTTTGTAAACGCAGGACCAGCTTATATTGTAAATGATATTTATAAAAAATACTTCAAACCAATTGCAACAAATGCACATTATATAAAAGTTAGTCAGATTTCATCTTTCGTGGTTGTTGGTTTAGGTGTTTTTATGGGATTCTTTGCAGACTCAATTAATTCCTTAACCTTATGGATTACAAGTGCATTGTATGGAGGTTATGTAGCTGCCAATTTTTTAAAATGGATTTGGTGGAGATTTAACGGTTGGGGTTATTTTTGGGGAATGTTTGCCGGATTAATTGTAGCTTCATTGCAATTTATTTTAGGACAGAATAAAGGTAATTTAACCGAAGGATCGTTTTTATATGAGTTATCACAAGTACAGGCAATTTATCTATTTCCGGTAATATTTGGTTTCTCAATTTTAGGATGTCTTTTAGGAACTTTTTTAAGTAAACCTACAGATATAGAAGTTTTAAAATCTTTTTATGCAAACGTAAGACCTTGGGGTTGGTGGAAACCAGTTTGTAAATTATTAAAAGCAGAAGATCAAACTTTCGAAAAAAATAATGATTTCTGGAAAGATATGCTAAATTGTGTTATCGGAATAATATGGCAGTCAAGTATGATTTTACTTCCGATATTCTTTGTAATCAGAGATTACCCAAAAGCAATTTTAGCGTTAAGTGTGTTTTTAGTGACAACGACAATTTTAAAATTCACATGGTTGGATAAAGTTCGAAAAATAGCAGATTAAACAGCTTTGTCAAAGTTTCAAACTTTGACAAAGCTTAACACGTTAAGTTTGTCATTCCGAGGAATGAGGAATCACACACGTAACTCGATAAAGATTGGCGAGTTAGATTGCGGAGTCTCTAGTGTGATCCTTCCTTCGTCAGGATGACAAAATTGAAAAATAGTAAACACATAGAAACATAGATTTTTATGCTTAGAAAAGAAGAATTACAAAAGAAAGTTCCCACACATAGCTATCTTTTGAACTGACCAAAACCCCTTTTTTAAATTTTAAAAACTATGTTTCTATGTGTTTATAATAATGACACAGTAATAATAAACAACAGCAAAAACAATAAACAAAAAATATAAAAATGAGCAGTATTCCTTGGCAAGACAGACCCGAAAACAGTAACGACGTAATGTGGAGATATTCTGAAAATCCAATTATTGAAAGATATGCTATACCGACATCAAATAGTATTTTTAACAGCGCAGTTGTTCCTTTTGGAGATGAATTTGCAGGTGTTTTCAGATGTGATAACAAAGCAGTTCAAATGAATATTTTTGCCGGTTTTAGTAAAAACGGAATCGATTGGGACATTAATCATGAGCCAATTGTAATGCAGTCTGGTAATACCGAAATGATCGAATCAGCATACAAATATGATCCTCGTGTTGTTTTTATCGAAGATCGTTACTGGATTACCTGGTGTAATGGTTATAACGGACCAACAATTGGTATTGGTTATACATTCGACTTCAAAGAATTTTTTCAATGCGAAAATGCCTTTTTACCTTTCAATAGAAATGGAGTTTTGTTTCCACAGAAGATAAACGGAAAATACGCGATGTTAAGTCGTCCAAGTGATAATGGTCATACACCTTTTGGAGATATTTGGATCAGTTACAGTCCGGATATGAAATATTGGGGAGAACATCGTTTAGTAATGAAACCAACTCCTTTTGAAGACAGTGCGTGGCAATGTACCAAAATTGGAGCAGGACCAATCCCGATTCTTACGGACGAAGGCTGGTTAATGATTTATCACGGAGTTATTAATACTTGCAATGGTTTCCGTTATGCAATGGGAGCAGCGCTTTTAGAAGTTGATTCACCAGACAAAGTAAAATACAGAACGCAGCCTTATTTATTAGGTCCTGCAGAACTTTATGAAATGGTTGGAGATGTACCAAATGTAGTTTTCCCTTGTGCAGCTTTACACAATATTGAAGAAGATAAATTAGCCGTTTATTATGGTGCAGCAGATACAGTTGTCGCAATAGCATTTGGTAAATTAAGCGAAGTTGTTCAGTTTACAAAAGATAATAGTTTATAATAAAAGATGAGTTTAAAATTTAAAGGATTAGTCGCTTTAGGGTTTCTTTCAGTAATTGGATATTCGCAATCAAAAAATACGATTGCGCCTAAAACTTATGTGGCGGCCAAAACTGCAACTCCAATTGTAATTGATGGAGAAGAATCTGATGTTGCCTGGAATAAAGTAGAATGGACTGATCTTTTTGAAGATATCGAAAATGGAGTAAAACCAAAATACGCAACCAAAGTAAAAATGCTTTGGGATGAAACCAATTTTTATATACTGGCAAAAATTGAAGAGCCACATGTTTGGGCTAATTTAAAACAACGTGATACCATTATTTTTTACAACAATGACTTTGAAGTTTTTATAGATCCCGACAGTGATACTTTTAACTATTACGAATTAGAAATAAACGCCTTGAACACTGCTTGGGATCTATTTTTATCAAAACCGTATAGAGAAAATGATAACGTTGTTTTAAACGATTGGAATATTCCGGGGTTAAAATCGGCGGTAAAAATCAACGGGACCCTAAACAATCCTAATGATACTGACGAAGGCTGGGTATTAGAAATGGCGATTCCGTGGGCATCTTATAAAACATCTTATTTTGACCAAAATATTCCCGTAGATAAATTCTGGAGAGTAAATTTTTCAAGAGTAAACTGGCAGCACGATATTAAAAATGGCAATTATGAACGCAAGAAAGATGCTGAAGGAAAGTTTTTGCCGGAGTATAATTGGGTTTGGTCGCCAATGGGCGTAATCGATATGCATGAACCCGAAAAATGGGGTTATGTTTATTTTTCTTCTAAAGAAGGAAAAGACAGTTTTACAATTCCGCAGGATGAAAAAGTAAAATGGGAATTGTATTCTTTGTACCGTGCTCAGAAAAAATATTTTGGAACACATAAAACGTGGGCAAAATCATTGACAGATCTTACAAAGAAATCGATTATTGTTGATGGTAAAATTTTAAAACCAATTATCGAAAATCACTCCTCTGGATATAATATTTTAGTAAAAAGCCCTTTTTCGAATACAACATTCATAATAAGGCAGGACGGTAAAATAATATCAAAATAAACCACTATGAAACTACCAAAACTATTACTTTTTTTATTGGCATTGAGTATTTTTTCATGTACCCAAAAAGAAAAAACCACTTTTAAATTTGGAGTATGGACAACGGCCGATGCTAAAAAATCGGATGCAGATTATACAAAAGAATTCAAAAAATATAAAGACGGAGGAATCGATGAAGTATTAATAAATACCGGAACAGATCCAAAACTTTTAAAAAGATTAGTGCCTTTAGCAACAAAAGAAGGTTTAAAAGTGCACGCCTGGATTATGGCAATGAACAGACCCGGAGATTCAATTGCTTTACAGCATCCGGATTGGTATCAGGTGAGTAAAGAAGGAAAATCTTGTTTTGATAACCGACCTTATGTCGATTATTATCAATGGTTATGTCCAACAAGAAAAGAGTCCAGAAATCACGTTTTAGGTTTAGTTGAAGAATTGGCAAAAGTAGACGGAATCGAAAGTGTTCATTTAGATTACATTCGTTTTCCGGACATCTTTTTACCAATTAGTTTATTGCCAAAATACAATTTAGTTCAGGACGTAGAATTACCTCAGTTTGACTTTTGTTATTGTGATGAATGTGTAAAAGCATTCGAGAAAATCCATCATAAAAATCCAAAAACAAGCCACAATACTTCTATCGATATGGAGTGGAAGAATTTTAGATTAAATGCTATAAAAGCCGTTGTTGACGATGCTTACAAAATTGCACACAAACACAATAAACAATTAACAGCAGCAGTATTTCCTTATCCTGAAATGGCAGATCATATGGTGCGCCAGCGTTGGGATAAATGGAATATTGATGAAGTATATCCAATGATTTATCATAGTTTTTATGATGAAGAAATTGACTGGGTTGGTTACGCCACAAAACAAGGCGTTGCAGATTTAGAAGATAAAAATACAAAAATCAATACAGGTATTTATGTTCCCGGATTAAAATCAGATAAAGAATTGAAAGAAGCTATTTTACTGGCAAAAGAAAATGGAGCAGTTGGAGTATCTTTTTTTGATGGAAATGCATTGACTGAGAGTAATTTAAAAACAATTAAAGAAACGAAAGCAAACTTAAAATAAAGCATAGTATCTCTTACAAGATTCAAATATCCACTGTGTTGGTTATTGCAAATGTTAACTTGGATTGAGAAAAAATTGTAATTTTAGATACTTAGAATAGGAACCATAATACTATTATGGTTCTGTTTGTTTTAGGTAAGTTATATTTTATTACGAGTTTCCTTAATTTGATTTGCTAAGAGACAAAAGCTATCACTATCAATTTAAAATTATACTATTTTTAAAATAATAAAGCATGAGAATACTAAAACCAATCGTTATCGTACTTTTTTTGACTGTAATAAGTAATGCTTACAGTCAAAAAGCACCTACCGAAAAAGATATTCAAATAATTCCGAAACCAAAGCAATTAGTTATAAAGCCAGGAATTTTTCAGTTTTCTGCAGCGACTAAATTTGTTGTAACTGGAGATTCTCAAAAAGAAATTGCTACGGTTTTAATAAACAAATTTGGAACCGCAGCAGGATTTCGTCCTGAAATTTCAAGTGCAATTCCGAAAAGTAATTTTATTCAATTTAGAGTTGACCCTAATTTTAATAAAGAAGCTTATACACTTGATGTAAATGAAAAAAACATCACAATTACTGCCAAAGGAAATGCAGGTTTTATTTATGGTTTAGAAACTATTCGACAGTTACTTCCGGAAGCTATTGAAAGTAAAAGTTTGATAACATCTGCAAAATGGCAAATTCCGAACGTTACTATTACAGATGAACCTCGTTTTGAATGGCGAGGGTTAATGCTGGATTTATCGCGTCATTTTTTTGATAAAAACTACGTAATCGAAACCATTGATCGTTTGGCAATGTTGAAAATGAATGTTTTGCATTTGCATTTGGTTGATGATCAGGGATGGAGAATTGAGATTAAAAAATATCCAAAACTAACCGAAGTTGGTGCATGGAGAGTCGATCAGGAAAATGCAGCCTGGAATGCAAGATTGGTTACAAATCCAGATGAAAAAGGAACTTACGGTGGATTTTTGACGCAGGAAGAATTAAAAGAAATTGTAAAATATGCCGCAGCAAAAAATATAGAAATTATTCCTGAAATCGAAATGCCGGCGCACGTGAGTTCTGCCATTGCAGCTTATCCTGAATTAGCTTGTTTTAATCAGAGAATAGGAGTTCCGTCAGGCGGATTATGGCCAATTACCGATATTTATTGTGCCGGAAAAGAAACTACTTTTGAATTTTTGCAGAATGTAATCGATGAAGTCATTACCATTTTTCCTTCAAAATACATTCATATTGGAGGCGATGAAGCAACCAAAACCAATTGGGATAAATGTCCGAATTGTCAAAAAAGAATGAAAGATAATGGATTGAAAGATGCCCATGAATTGCAAAGTTATTTTGTGAAAAGAATGGAGAAATATATCAATTCTAAAGGCAAGAAATTAATTGGCTGGGACGAAATACTCGAAGGCGGTTTAGCTCCTGAAGCGACTGTAATGAGCTGGAGAGGAACAAAAGGAGGAACTGAAGCAGCAAAGCAAGGTCATGACGTAATTATGTCGCCAGAATCTCCTTGTTATTTTAATTTTTATCAAGGACCTCAAAATGAAGAACCTTTAGCTTTTGATGCTTATAATCCTTTAAGTAAAGTTTACGAATTTGATCCTATTGTAAACGAAATGACGCCGGAGGAAGCCAATCATGTATTAGGTGGACAAGCCAATTTATGGGCAGAATTTATAACAAGCCCAAAAGCTTCAGAGTATATGATTTTTCCGAGATTAGCTGCTTTATCTGAAGTTTTATGGAGTTCTAAGGAAAATCGCAATTGGAATAATTTTACTTCAAGACTACCTTCACTTTTGAAACGTTATGATTATTTAGGCATCAATTATGCAAAAAGTGCGTATTTGGTTAGCGCTTCATCGAGTGCAGATTTGGGTAAAAAACAAATTAATGTTACGTTGAAAAATGAATTTCCAAATCCGGATATTCGTTATGTTTTAGGAAATAAAAATATAGATCAGAATGCTTTAAAATATACCACACCAATTGGATTTAAGGAAACAACAATATTAAAAGCTTCTTTGTTTCAAAACGATAAACCTATTGGAAAAACCTTTACAGATACGATCGTATTTCATAAAGGATTTGGTCATAAAGTGAGTTATTTGACACCTTACAGTGAAAGTTATAAAGGAGATGGACCTTTTGGGATGGTAAATACGATTAGAGGTTCTAAAAATTTTCATGACGGACAATGGCAAGCCTGGTTAAGTAATGATATGGAACTTGTTATTGATCTTGAAAACCAACAAAGTTTAGAACAGGTTAATATTGGTACTTTGGAAAGTCAGGGTGCCGGAATTTACTTTCCAACGCAAGTAAAAGTTTTAGTATCAAATGATGATCTTAATTATACAGAAGTTGGAAAAATAAACCGTCCGTATGCGGTCAATCCAAACTCTGAATTAAAAGATTTTAAAATCAGTTTTGGAAAACGAAATGTACGATTTGTTAAAGTAATCGCTGCGAATTTAAAGAAGAGCCCAACAGGTGGAGGGACTTGGCTATTTGTAGACGAGATTTCTTTGAATTAAACCTGTTAAGGGCATATTTAAAATGTTTAACAACAAATCAAAAACAACAAACCAAAAACCAAAAAAATAGAGTAAATATGAAAAGAGGAATATTAATAATAGCAATTTTATTTTCAGTTCAAATGTTTTCTCAGGCCATTTATGAAGATGAACGTTATGTACCGGAAACAGATCCATTAGTGCTGAAAAATCTGGAAGAATGGCAAGGCAAAAAGTTTGGTTTATTAATGCACTGGGGAACCTACAGCCAATGGGGAATTGTAGAATCGTGGTCAATTTGCCCGGAGGATTATGGATGGTGCGAACGTAAAAAAGGAAGCAATCCGGGGAATTACAATCAATATGTAAAAGAGTACGAAGGTTTGAAAAAAACATTCAATCCAGTGAAGTTTGATCCTGAAAAATGGGCAAAAGCGGCAAAAGCAGCCGGAATGAAATACATGGTTTTTACCACAAAACACCATGACGGATTTTCTATGTTCGATTCAAAATACACAGATTATAAAGTAACTGACAAAGAATGTGCTTTCGGCAGTAATCCAAAAGCAAATATTGCAAAAGAAGTTTTTAATGCTTTTAGAAAAGAAAATTTATCTGTAGGGGCTTATTTCTCTAAACCAGACTGGCATAACGAAAACTATTGGGATCCATATTTCCCTCCTTTTGACAGAAATGTTAATTATGATCCAAAGCTTTATCCAGAAAAATGGCAAAAATATATTGACTTTACACAGAACCAAATTTTAGAGTTATTGACAGATTACGGTAAAGTCGATATTTTATGGTTAGATGGCGGATGGGTGAAAAAAAGAGATCAGCAAAATATAAATGAAAATTATAAAGAGAAGTTTGCCGAAAATGAATCTAAAGACGGATTTATAAAACACAGAGTTGTTGATCAGGACATTAAAATGGATGAATTGGTTGTAAAAGCACGTCAAAAACAACCGGGATTAATAGTTGTCGACAGAGCAGTTCACGGAAAAAATCAAAATTATTTAACTCCTGAAAATCGTGTTCCCGAAAAAACATTGCCTTATCCTTGGGAGTCTTGCATTACTTCGGGTGGTGGATGGTCTTATACGCCGGATGCCAAATATTTAACTGGCCGTGAAGGTATTCACATGCTTATTGATGTTGTGGCCAAAGGCGGAAATCTATTATTGAATGTTGCTCCAAGTCCCGAAGGAGATTGGCAGCAAGGAGCTTATGATTTATTAGCGGCTTACGGAGATTGGATGAAAGTAAACAGTATTGCTATTTATAATACAAAACCAATTGCTCCTTTTAAAGAAAACAATATTTGCATGACTCAAAATAAAGAAGGAAATGTATTTTTGTTTTATTTAGCTAAAGAGGGAGAAGATAAAATTGCATCAGAAATTATAATAAAATCGATTACTCCTAAAAAAGGAACAAAAATTACGATGTTAGGTTCCAAAACACAATTGAAATGGACTAAATTTGCGGAAGGATTTAAAGTGATAATTCCGGAAAGTTTAAGGAATAATTTACCATGTAAAGAAGCCTGGACTTTGAAAATTGAGGCCATTATAAGATAGGAAATTAATTATGATTTTTAATATGAGAGTAACATTACAAACAGCATGTATTTTTTGCATGCTGTTTTTTGGTATAACGGTTTTTGGGCAACAGCCCGCAGAATTTGTGAATCCGTTAATTGGAACTTCAAATTATGGAGCTGCCTTTCCGGGGCCAATTGCGCCAAGAGGAATGGCAAGTATCAGCCCATTTAACGTAGCGGGATCTCAAAATAAGCCTTTAGAAAAAGACAGCCAATGGTTGTCTAATCCTTATGTAAATGAAAATACATTTTTGACCGGATTTAGTCAGGTGAATTTAAGCGGCGTAGGCTGTCCTGATTTAGGCGTTATTTTGCTAATGCCAACAACAGGAGAGGTTGAAACCAATCATTTAAAATATGGTTCAACTTACTCTAATGAAGTTGCTAAAACAGCTTATTACAGCGTAGATATTGATAAATATAAAGTTAAGGGAGAATTTACAGCTTCGAAAAGAGTAGGAGTAAGCAAATTTACTTTCCCGAAAGGGCAATCTAATATTTTACTGAATCTTGGTTTAGGATTAACAAATGAAGAAGGAGCTATGGTAAAAGTAGTTTCCTCAACAGAAATAGAAGGAATGCGTACTGTAGGTTCATTTTGTTATAATAGTCCTGAGGATGCTTATCCGGTTTATTTTGTGGCAAAATTTTCTAAACCGGCAGATCATTATGGAGTTTGGAAAAAAACACCAAAATATGAAGGTGTAGAAGCACAATGGATGGGCTACAATGGTAAAACCCGAATGATGAAAAATACCATTAAAACAGTCGTTGGAGATAGCATTGGAACTTATTTTACTTATCAATTTAGTAAAAAAGAAACAGTCGAAGTTAAAATTGGAGTTTCATATGTAAGTATTGAAAATGCCCGTGAGAATTTAGAAAAAGAAACCGGAGATAAATCATTTGAAGCAGTTTACAAAGAAACCTACGACGAATGGAATAAGGAACTTTCTAAAATTTTGGTCGAAGGCGGTTCATATCAGGATAAAGTTATTTTTTATACGGCATTGTATCACACTTTAATTCATCCTAATGTATTAAATGATGTTAATGGAGAATATCCCCGAATAAAAAGAAGTAAGATTGGAAAAACCGCAGACACACGTTATACGGTATTTTCTTTGTGGGATACGTACCGAAACATGCATCCGTTAACGTCTTTAGTTTATCCTAAGC
The DNA here is from genome assembly GCF_963422545.1 of uncultured Flavobacterium sp. Taxonomy (NCBI): domain Bacteria; kingdom Pseudomonadati; phylum Bacteroidota; class Flavobacteriia; order Flavobacteriales; family Flavobacteriaceae; genus Flavobacterium; species uncultured Flavobacterium sp. Next base: position 34,200 of record NZ_OY730237.1, on the reverse strand, counting down.
AACAATCTGATATGATTAAAAGCATGTTGGAAATGTATGATGAAAACGGCTGGCTGCCAAAATGGGAATTAAATTCAACAGAAACATTTACAATGGTTGGAGATCCGGCAAGTATAGTTATTGTAGATGCCTGCTTAAAGGGAATTCAGGATTTTGATATTTATAAAGCCTACCATGCAATGTTAAAAAGCGCTGATCAAATTGAAGATAATCCGTTGCGTCCCGGGCTTAAAGAATATCTCGACAAAGGATATTTATCAACTAATTACCTAGGACCTGTTTCTACAACGCTGGAATATAATACTTCAGATTATGCGATTTCACTTTTAGCGAAAGCTTTAGGAGAAAAAGAAGATTATAAACGTTTTACGAAACGTTCCTTATCGTATCGAAAATTATATGATAAAGATTTAAAATTACTCCGACCAAGAACTGCGACGGACAATTGGTATGAACCTTTTGATCCTGTGGCAGGAGCTAATTTTCAAGCAAATGTGGGCTTTGTCGAAGGAAATGCATGGCAGTATGCTTTTATGGTACCCCATGATATCAAGGGATTGATAAAATTAATGGGTGGAGATAAACCTTTCTCTGATCAATTGCAAAAAGTTTTTGACATCAAACAATTTGATATGGCAAACGAGCCTGATATTGCCTATCCTTATTTATTTAATTACATAAAAGGTGAGGAGTGGAAGAGTCAGGAAATGGTAAAAAAATTAGTGAGAGAATATTTCAAAAATGTACCAAAAGGATTACCAGGAAATGACGATACAGGAACCATGTCGGCGTGGCTGGTGTATTCCATGATGGGAATTTATCCAATATCTCCCGGAGATCCAATTTATACTATTACAACGCCAATGTTTGATAAAATAACGATTCAATTAGATCTACGATATTATAAAAAAGAAAATATTGTAATTGAACGAGTAATGAATGCTGATGGAAAAATCAAAGAAATTCAGTTAAATGGAAAAGTCTTAAATAGTTTCTTTATTTCGCATGATGATTTTGTAAACGGAACAACGCTAAAAGTGATTCAGGAATAACAAGAATAAAAAGTATAATTACGATTAAAATACAAAAAAGGCCATTCAATCGAATGGCCTTTTTTGCATCATTTCTAGTAAAAGAAAACAGGATTATTTCGTTTTTACACCCAATTCAGCAACAGAAATATATCTTCCGTCTACACTTGTTTTTCCAACGAATTTAATATATCTGGCTTTCGCCGATGCTTTTAAGATGATGTTTTGCTCAACAGGATTACTTTTGATATTGGCAAATTCACCTTCGGCAACTGTTGTCCAGGTCATATTATCTGTACTTACTTCCCATTGGTAATTTTTTACAATTCCGCCAGTTCCGTTTTGACGAGGTAAATACGATAAAGATGTAATTTCCATTTCTTGCCCCATATCAAGAACTATAGATTGCGGTAAAGGCGTTAACGATGTATTATCAGCTGTACTCCAAAAAGTTTCAGCATTTTCATCAATAGCGTTTAATGCTTGTTCCTTTTCCTCATTTTCAAAAGAAACAGTAACTATTTTCCAGTCTTTTTTGCAAACATTAAAAGATTGAATTGCAGTTTCGTCGGATTTCATATCTGTTCCAAAAGATTTGGCTTTGACATCACCTGAGGTCAAAAATGGAAATGTCCCTTCATAAATTGGAGATTGTACAGTAGGTTCAGTTCCGTCAATTGTATAGCGAATTTGATTTACCGTTGTTTCAGTAGTGATAGAAACGTTGCCGTCTTTGTCTCTTTTAATTTTTGGAAGTGCCAATTGTTCTGGCTCTCTAAAAACACCAACATCGCTTAAAGCAATACAAACCGGAGATTCTTTAATAAGAATTCTCAATTTTGAAGTTGTGATATAATTAGGTAAACGTACCAATCGATTGGCACCAATACTTGTAGCTTCACCTACTTTTTTCCAATTTCCATTGATAAAAGCATCGATTTCGATTTTTTCGATACGTTGCCCCAATTTGATATTTTCTCTTAAGCGAATGATATTAAACGTTTGCTCTTTTTTCCATTCTAAAAGCAGCCAGGCTTTTTTTACATCATCATTGGTCGCCCAATAGGAATAACGATCGTTATCAGTCAGATTTTTTGTTCCGAAAAATATTTGATTTTCACCTCGAATTTCCGAAGCAGTAATCACAGCCGATTGCGCAAGATTATCAGCAAACAATTTCTTTAAAAAATCACCAAAATTTTTCAAAGCCTTAACATCATTTTGATGCAATACACCATCTGTATTTGGTGAAATCCCGATATCCATAGCAGCGCCTCTTCCTACAGATTTACAGTAAATTTCGAATAACTCCGAAACTGATTTCACATTATTGTCTTCATTGGCATGATAAAACCAGCCATTTCTAAGCGGTACATCACATTCAGCTGGTTTCCAAAATTTGCCGTTTCGTGTTCCGCCCTGCGCTTTATCTGAGTCGGTTTCTCCCGGAACGGCAACTGTTTTTCCTGCTATTGGTTCCGGAGTAAAAGTTTCCCAAGAAGTTTCATTTGCAAAACCTCTTTCATTTCCTACCCAGCGTACATCGCCATTATCAGCAAAAATAACAGCTCCGGGTTGCAATTCACGAGATATTCCCCAGGTTTTATCCCAGCCGTAATACGTAGATCGGTCTATGTTTCTTTTCTCCTTTTTACCACCATAATAGCCGTCGCCGCCATTTGCACCATCAAACCAGGTAATGAATAAGTTACCATAGTTAGAGTACAATTCTTTTAACTGATTTCGGTATTTTTCTACATATTCAGGCTTTCCATAATCTTCATTATTTCGATCCCAAGGCGAGCAGTAGAGTCCGAATTTCATTCCGGCCTTACGTGCCGCAACTTCCATTTCTTTTACCATATCACCTTTTCCATCACGAAAAGGGCTTGCGCTAATGTTGTAAGAAGTTGTTTTGGTAGGCCATAAACAAAATCCGTCATGGTGTTTGGCAACAAAAATTACTCCTTTAAAACCGCCGTCTTTGGCAGCATTTACAATTTGATTCGCATCAAATTTTACAGGATTGAAAATTTTAGGATCGGCATCACCATATCCCCATTCTTTATTTTGAAAAGTCGTTGGCGTAAAATGCACTAAAACATATTGTTCCAATTCCTGCCAATGCAATTGCGGTTCGGTTGGCAATGCACCATAAGGAGCTGGTGGGCCAATTTTCTGCGCTGTCATGGACAAAAAAGCAAAACATGCCAAAATCATTGATAATTGTTTTTTCATAGGTTCTTAGAAAAAATTATTTACTTATTTTAATTACCACCGCTTCCTGATTTGCTAAAGAAGTTCTTAGTTCTTGCGGAATGGTAACGATAATTCCACCGTCTACTTTTTTAGTTTTCAAATTTTGTTTATTGCTCAGTAAAGAAACTTTTAAATTGCCTTTTATGTCAGTTTTGATGCTAATTTCTGCAGGTAATTCTTTCTCCTCTTTTGCAGGCATGTAAATTCCGTAAATTGCATTTCCTTTTTGAGTATAACCCACTTTTCCATCTAAATATGGGGCAACAGGTTTGGTATCATAAATAGCTTCACCATTTACATTTAACCATTTTCCAACGTTAGCTAAAGTTGTTTCAATTTTTGGGTCAAATTCTCCTTTGGCATCCGGACCTACACCCAGTAAAAGATTTCCTCCTTTTACCACGATATTAGTCATTAATTGTATTACTTCTTTTGATGATTTATAATGATCATTTGGCACCCATCCCCAAGCTCCACCAAGGGTAATGCAGCTTTCCCAAGGCACCGTCAAAGGTTTTTCTGGTGTTTTTTGCTCAGGCGTTAAATAATTTTCATATTCGCTGGGAACCCAACGATCTACAACCAACATTCCGGGTTGTTTTTTGCGAGCCGTTTCTGCGATTAATTTCATGTTGATATCCATATCATAAGGATATTTGCAGAAGTCTTCTACTTTTTTGTTAATAGTAGAAAGTGGTCGAACCCAACATCCATCAAGCCAAAGAATATCAACTTTTCCGTAATTTGTAGTCAACTCGTTCAACTGATTTTGTGTGTATTGCACATAACTTTGCCATCTTTCCGGGAATTTTTTGATGTCATAAGTAGGATTTCTGTCTTTTGGCGGATAATATGACCACCAGAAGTTTTCTGTAGTCCAGTCGGGTTTTGAGTAATAAACTCCCACTGCCAATCCTTCTTTTCTTGAAGCATCCAATACGTTTTTCAATACATCGGCATTTGGATTTTTTGCATAAGGCAATGCTGGATTTGTGATTTTAAAATCAGTGAATTTTGAATCATACATACAAAATCCATCATGATGTTTAGAGGTGAAAATCATATATTTTGCACCCGCATTTTTGAACATTTTTGCCCATTTTTCAGAATTCAGATTCGTTGGGTTCAATTTGTATTTCGTATTTCTGTAATCAGTAGCATATTTATAATAATCGTCGTAACCATCTCTGGTTACCCAATCTTCAGGGGCCAATCCCCAGGATTCTACGGTTCCCAGTTGGGTATAAAGCCCCATATGGATTAATACTCCAAATTTGTAACCCTGCCATTTTTCAAGGTTTACTTTTACCAATGGATCTTTTGGCGCAATATAGCCAGCTTCTTCTGATTTGTTAGCTTCCATACTGAAATCACCTTGCGCATGAGCAGAAAACGTGGTGACGCAGACGAATGCTGTAAATATTAACTTGAATTTATTTTTCATTTTGGTTTTTTGTTAAGTCCTTTTTTGGTTTTGGTTATCAGCTATTTCATATAAAACTCAGGATCAATTAATCGGTTTCCGGTTTCGTCATAAACAGCGTAGTTAAAACCGCTTTGAACACAGTAAGAACCGTATTCTCCTTTTTTATTTAAAGCAATAAATCCAACTTGAATATCTTTTAAATTCTTATTTCTGTTTTTCATCAGTTTTACCACTCTCGAAACGGCTTCTTCACAGGCACTTTGCGGAGATTTTCCCTGACGCATCAATTCAACAACTAAGTGACTTCCTGAAATTCGAATAACTTCTTCACCGTGACCAGTTGCGGTTGCGGCTCCAACTTCGTTGTCAACATACAAACCGGCACCAATGATAGGAGAATCGCCTAAACGTCCGTGCATTTTAAATGCCATTCCGCTTGTAGTGCAGGCTCCCGAGAGATTTCCGGCAGCATCTAAAGCAATCATTCCGATGGTATCATGATTTTCGATATTAGCAATTGGTTTATATTCAGAAGTTTTTAACCATTCTTTCCATTCACGTTCTGAATCAGGAACCAATAGATTTTCTTTTGGAAAACCTTGAGATAATGCAAATTGAAGCGCTCCATCACCAACCAGCATAACATGAGGTGTTTTTTCCATCACGGCACGCGCAACAGAAATAGGGTGTTTAATAAATTCGAGACAGCCCACAGAACCAATATTTGACATTTCATCCATGATACAAGCGTCTAATGTTACTCGTCCGTCTCTATCAGGTCTTCCGCCATAACCAACACTTCTTTCTTTTGGATCGGCTTCCGGAACTTTTACTCCTGCTTCTACAGCATCTAAGGCACGACCTCCATTTTTTAATACTTCCCAAGCTGCTTCATTAGCCTTCAAACCAAAATTCCAGGTAGAAAGCACGATTGGTTTTCTTATTTTTCCATCAGGAAATTCATTTTGCTCTTTGTTTTCTTCTGATTTTCCTGCGAAAGAACTTAATGCTACAGCAGCCGAAGCCATTGCAGTTGTTTTTAGAAAATTTCTACGATTTGTCATATCATTTTTATTTTAAATCGATTGTTATATTTTGAATGTATTTTATTCCTAAGCCTCATAAAGTAAGCTGGCAGCTCCTAATAAAGCAGTAGTTTCATTGTCAGTTGAGATTACCAGTTCGATTTCAATTCCGGCGTTTTTTACTTTTTCTTTAAAAATATTCAGAAATAAGTCTCCAGCGTTTGCTATTTTTCCTCCAATAAACAGCATATTGGCATTAAAACTTTTTAACCACGGAAGTACAATTTCCGCCAGATCTTCTCCAAATTTATTAAAGGCTTCTATTGCTTTTTCATCTCCATCAATTGCCAAAAGGTATAATTCCAGTCCGTTGTTTAATTGAATACCGCTTAAATTCTGATAATTAGAAAGTAATCCTCTTAGTGATACAGAATCTTCAGCCATACCTTTTTTGTACGGAAGATTCCATATTTCACCATTTTCAGGTACATTGTCACCAGTGCTTACAATTTTTCCATTTTCGATAAAACAGGCACCAAGACCAGTTCCTAAAGTAATTGCCATCACATTTTTAGGAAGGTTTTCTATGTTTTTGTAAACTTCACCTTTTCCAAAACTTTTAGCATCATTTTCAAAAACAATAGGAAAGTCGTGATCAAAATCAAAACGTTCCCTTAATAGATCTTTTATGTTCAATCCATAGAAATTATCGTATTTATCCTGATCTTTAATCCAACAAGTTCCATCTTCATAATCAAAAGGCCCGGGAACGGCCAGGGCGATTCCGGAGAATTTCTCTACTTGAGATTTTCCGCATAAAGTGCGAATAGCATTTTCCCAATAATCCATTACGTCTTTGCTCGGTAAATTAGAATCGAAAGAAACCTTAAAAAAGGAATTTTCAAAGACTTTCATTTCACTTAGATCAACAACTGCTGTCGTAATATGTGAACCTCCAACATCCATAGCGATTGCAAATCTTTTTTCCATCTTTTTATTATTTGTTGTTTTTATGTTATACCTAAAATTACAATTGCAAACAATAGAGTTGCAAAAAGGTATATTTGTTAAACTGATACTATTTACTTTATTATTCTTTGTTTTGGTGTTAAAAGTATGAGTTTTTGTTTAAATACTAAATCGTATTAGTAATTTAATCTCAGTGATTTAGTTTTAAGTGTAAAAATCCTTCTTTTTAGTTTTTATATCCGTTTTTTACTCAGTTAAAGATGATTTTTTACTTTTAATTGTAAAACTCTAATGTTTTGGCAGACCAGTCGTTATCAAAGAAACCGCTTACTTTCATGTTTGATAAACCATTCAAAAGTAAATCAGCTTTAAAAATCATTACATCAGGAAAGCCCGTAATTCCGGAAATATAATTGTTTGCCCAGGTTGCTTTCATTCCTTTTTCAGAAGTTCCTGTTACAACGCCAACCATAGCAGTTTTGCTGTCATTTCTTGGTACTATAAAATAAGCAGCCAAATCATCTCCTTTCAATACTTTCTCGCCTATTTTTACTTGTTGATTGTCAATTTGAATAGGAGAATTTTTCAACAATAATTTCCATGCACTATTATTAGAACTATTTCCATAAAGGACCACATTTCGATCTTTATATTTTTCTAATGAAAACTCTTTGTCCGAAATCACATCGATACTTCCGTTTCCTCTATAATAAAAAGTTTCAGCGTCAAAACGCGCTCTGTTGAGGTACCATTCACGTTCAGAAGCAGAACCTCCGGTAGCATAAACAAAAACGACATTATTATTAAACGCAAATTTGAATCCGCCTTGACGTTCTGCATATTTTTGGGTTGTATTAACTTCGTTTATCAAAGTCCATTTACCATCTTTTAAAGCCAAAATTGCTTTTTTATCAGTTGATGTTTTTAATGCTTGATCGTTGATATTGATCGTGATTTCACCTTTTAAATTCAATGAAACCAAATCAAGTTCCATTATAGAAACATTTTTTGTTTTGATGGTAATTTGTTCCTTATCAATTTTACCATTAATGTTAGAAAAATCAAACGGGTGAATTTGCTGTTGTAATTTTACCCAATAATCTGTTGAAGAGACTGCAGGAGTAGCAGTATGGAAATCAATTTCTGTAACTTCTTTGTTTGTTGGAATTGTTTGACGTTTGAAGAATTCAAAAATCGGAAACCAATCTACAGAATGGTCACCATACCAGTGTTCACCGCCAGGATATTCATAGTAACAAAAGTTTTGATGAAAAGTTCCTAAAATCTGGCGCATTTCTCTCACTTGCGAAATCGGAACAGTCGAATCGGCATCACCATGAAGGATATAAACACCTGATTGTTTCAGGTTTCGTATCATGCTTTTTACACGACCGGAATTAGCCGAACGTTTGATGGGTTCAAAAGCTTTGAACATATCGTGCATTTCGTCGCCTTTATCAGATCCGTAAGTCGAAATATCCGGATACGAGGCACAAGGCGCAATTGCGGCAAATTTTCCGGGATACGTCGTTCCCAGAAACCAGGTTCCGTGGCCACCCATTGAGTGACCTGTTAAGTAGGTTTGTGCAGGAATTGTATTGAATACTTTTTTGGCTTCGGCCAAAACTTCTAAGGCATCGATTCTTCCCCAATCTTCCCAATTGAAACCAAAAGGGCGGCGATTTGTAGCGGCAACAATATGAGCCCAATCTTTTTGTTTGTAAGCGCGTGCCTGATTTCGAGCTTCAACAGAAGCGCCGTGAACAGAAAGTATTAGCGCTTTTGGTCCGCTTTCTAATGCAGGAGCCACGCTGTAATATTGCACACTGTTATCAATATTGCTCAAAAAAGTACGTTCATGATAAACAGTTGCAGGACGTTGTTGAATTGTAATTTCAGTTTTGTCAATCACTTTTCCGCTTTTGTCGGTAAGCGTTATTTCCATTTTCAATTCGCCTGTAAAATTCGCTTTTGAAGCCGGAACTTTAAATTTTACTTTTCTCACAAACAAAGGCATAATGGCATCGATTGCATAAGTCGCCGTTTCGCCACTTGATAGTTTTGCAGTAATAACAAGGTTTTTTAACTCTTTTTCAGTAGCATTGATGACACGAATAGAAGCCCATTTTTCGTCTTTTTCGCCATTAATAATATCTGGAAGCGTCAAATCACGTTTTGTAAACTGAATACTTTTTGACGGTATAATAATTTTAGATTTCACGTGACCAAAACGGCCTTTTGTGTAAACAAATTCGTTTACACCTTTGCGAAGTTTAAACGGAATCAAAGTATATCCAAAATCATAATGATCACCTTCGTGTGGTAAACCGTTTATATAAGTGCGGGTTCCGCCTGTAGTTTCCAAAAGTGCGATTTGCTCTTTTTGCGAATTATATTCAGTGAAAAGAAATGCTGATTTCATTTCCTTTTGACTAAAAACCCCAATAGAATCGACTTGAATAGGCAGCCAATCTCCTTTTTGTTTATTCGGATTTACAAATTTTCCAATGGCATATTGCCAGGCCACAGGATCTTGTCCATTAAAAAGTGTACCGGTTTTTTTATCGGCTTGAAGCGTGTAACCGTTGGTGAAATTGTACAAAATATTTCCTTCAGCAGTTGTTGTAATTTTTTCTTTTCCAAAATATTCAACGACATTTCCAGTGGCTTTTGTTTGTGCGATCGAATTTGCGCCCAAAGCAATTAAGAAAATTAGAAATCCTTTTTTCATTTTTTTTAGCTTTATTTTTTAGGATACAGGACTTTTTGATCCAATAATATCCATTGTTTTTATAGAAGCACTTCAATTTTGTCCTCAGTTATTTTTGCATTGTGCCAATTAATCTGACTAAAGTGGTGAAAATAAAAAGGAGTTATTTGTCAATAATTACTGTATTAACCCTTTATTTTCGGGTTTATTTCCAGATGTTTTAACCTTAATAAAACGATTTAGTTACTTCATAAACAATTTTTGTTATTTTTGTTTTTGAGAAATCTAAAATTATATCTAAATCAGTTTAGTAATTACTTCAATTTTATCCTTATTTAATTATTAATTATCATTAGTATTGTTAAAATGAAAATTGTAAAAACAAATATTGCTTCCTATACTAATACATCGCTTTCTATATTTTCTCGTGAAGAGTCTTTTTTTCAGTCGCCTTTTCATTCACATCCTGAATTTGAGTTGGTTTATATCTTAGAAAGTCATGGAAAACGAATTATCGGAAATTCTGTAGAATCGTTCGAAGCTGGTGATATGGTTTTTCTTGGAGATGATATTCCGCATGTTTGGCTTAATGATGAAATTTTTTATAAAGGAATTAATAGTTTAAAGGCTAAAGCGATGGTGATTTATTTTAGCAGAGACCTTTTTGGAAACTCTTTTTATGAATTACCTGAAGCCCAAGAAGTCAAAAAGTTTCTGTCTCAGGCCGTAAAAGGAGTATCGATTACCGGACAGACAAATGCATTGGTTTCTAAAAAAATGGAAAAACTGCTAAAAAAGAAAGGTTTTGAAGTTATTATGGGACTGATCGAAATTTTGTTTCTTTTGTCAAAAAGTAAAGATCTAAGGTATATCAATGATGATTCGTATATCTCAGTTAATGAGGATAATAAAAATGACCGACTTGCTGCTGTTTTTCAATACGTGAAGTCGAATTATAAAGAGGAAATATCGCTTGATGAAATCTCTAAAATTGCAAATCTGACACCTACATCATTTTGTAGAATGTTTAAGGCTAAAGCCAAAAAACCTTTTGTGGAATATTTGAATGAAATCAGAGTGTCAAATGCTTGCAAGTATCTTATCGAAACTGATTTAGGTATTTCTGAAATTGCCTATGAATGTGGTTATAAAACAGCTTCAAACTTCAATAAGCTGTTCAAAAAATTAATGGGAACAACTCCCAAGGAATATAGAAAAAAAGCCTTAGTGTAATTTTATATTCCTTTTTTATAAATTAATAATATATACCAATCAAGAATTGAAAGTCTACAATTTGTGTCGTTAGGCGCTAAAGATTGGTAGAAAACAAGAATTAGAATAAATTTAGCGTGCCGTAGGTACGCAACTGTAATCATTTTGTTGCGTACCTACGGCACGCCAACGAATCTCGAATCTATTAGAACTACCAATATTTAGTGCCTAACGGCATATTTCAACTTTTGATTGACATACTATTAATTAAGGAATAGTATATAAGCTTTGATTTGGAGCTTTTTTTATTGAATCTTTTTTATTTTTTTAGAAATTACTAATAACTCCTTTAAGTCTTTATTTTGTAAATTGAGTTCATTATTTACGATTAAATAAATTAACCCTAAAATAATTACATATTTGGTTGTTTTTTATGAAATTAATTATAAAGATAATAAATGCTTAATTAATGATAATTTTGAACTAAAATAAAACTTAATAATGCAATAATTTTATTTTTTTAAGATTGTAGCAAAATAATGTGTTCGAAAACATAAAACGATTTAGTAAATATGCTTGTTTTTGTTAAAGTTCAGCGGTACTGTGTTCTTAAAAATAAGGTATTGTACAAAAACAGAAAATGAAAAGAGATTAGTAGATTCATATCAATCTTTAATTTGAAATATTTTTTTAATTGATTAATCAATAGTTTTAGGTTTTTAACCTGAGATTTTAAATAAAATAATATGGTAACTCAAAAATATTGTCTTGCATTAGATTTGAATGAAGATCCGGGATTAATGGCCGAATACAAGAAATATCATGAAAAGATTTGGCCTGAAATTACAGAAAGTATTACCAGTTCAGGGATTGAAAATCTTGATATTTATTGTGTTGGTAACAGAATGTTTATGATTATTGAAGCCAATGAAACTTTTTCTTTTGAAAGAAAAGGAGAGATGGATGCAAATAATCCGGTGGTTCAGAAATGGGAAGAACTGATGTGGAAATATCAAAAAGCGTTGCCTTGGGCAAAAGATGGTGAAAAATGGATGTTAATGGATAAAATATTTGACTTGCATGAAAATAGATAGCCACCACCATTTTTGGAAATATCATCCTGTAAAAGACGCCTGGATCAGTGAAGAAATGAAAGTTATCAAACGCGATTTTTTGCCTTCGGATTTAGAACCGTTATTGTCAGAAAATCAATTTGGAGGCTGTGTAGCTGTTCAGGCAGATCAGAGCGAAGATGAAACCCGTTTTCTTTTGGATTTAGCCAAAGACAATAATTTTATAAAAGGTGTTGTAGGTTGGGTTGATTTGTGTGCCGAGAATATAGTGGAACGTTTGGAATATTATAATAAATATGAAAAACTTAAAGGATTCAGACATATCGTTCAGGCAGAAGCAGATATTGATTTTATGTTGTTGGAAAGTTTTCAAAACGGAATTTCAAAATTGATAAAACATAATTTTACCTATGATATTTTGATTTTTCCAAAACATTTAGAGAATGCGGCAAAACTAGTAGCAAAATTTCCGGAACAAAAATTTGTCATAGATCATTTGGCGAAACCGGATTTCAAAAATGAAGAATTTGGCGAGTGGGAAAGAGGTATTAGAGCCATTGCACAGTATCCTAATGTGATGTGTAAGGTTTCTGGTTTAGCGACCGAAGCCGACTGGAGTAATTGGACAGCTACAGATTTTACCTATTGTTTAGATGTGGTTACTGAGGTATTTGGAATTGAGAGACTGATGTTTGGCAGTGATTGGCCAGTATGTTTACTTGCAGCATCTTATGCAGAATCATGTGAGATTGTAGAACATTATTTTTCGGAGTTTTCGAAAGTAGATCAAGATAAATTCTGGAGCAAGAATGCAATTAATTTTTATCATTTAAAAGATTAATTGTTAAACCCATCTGTGTTTTAGACACAATCAAAAAAAATAACTATCCAACTTAAATAGAGAACAAATGAATCTTAATCTTAATGACAAAATAATTATCGTAACCGGTGGAGCAAAAGGAATAGGATTTGGGATCTGTAAAGTTTTGGCTGCTGAAGGAGCAATTCCTGTAATTGTGGGAAGAGTTGATGCTGACAATCAAATTGCGATTAAAGAAATAGAAGCTGAAGGCGGAAAAGCATTATCAGTAGTGGCTGAATTGACTAATCCGGAAGCTTGTAAAAGTGCCGTAGACCAAGTAATTAAACTTTGTGGCCGTATTGATGGATTAATCAATAATGCAGGAGTTAATGATGGTGTTGGCTTGGAAAGTGGAGATTATGAAAAATTTGTGGCATCGATTCATAAAAATTTAGTTCATTATTATTTAATGGCACAACATGCGTTGCCAGAGTTGAAAAAAACAAAAGGAGCAATTGTAAATATTGGTTCAAAAACTGCTGATACCGGACAAGGAAACACGTCAGCTTATGCAGCTTCAAACGGTGGGCGTAATGCCTTAACTCGCGAATGGGCTGTTGAATTATTGAAATACGGAATACGTGTAAACTCGGTTATTGTAGCTGAATGTTATACGCCATTGTACGAGACATGGATTAATACACTCGAAAATCCAGAGCAAAAATTAAAAGAAATCACAGCCAAAATTCCATTAGAAAATAGAATGACAACTGCTGAAGAAATTGCTAATATGGCTGTCTTTTTATTGTCTGATAAATCAAGTCATACAACAGGTCAGTTGATTTATGTGGATGGCGGATATACGCACTTGGACCGTTCCTTGTAGTTTATAATTGATTAACTGCGTTCGTTTTTGCGAACAAAACCAAAATAACCAACCAAAATGAATATAACCAAAAAGATATTTTCGCTGAACAATTACCTTGTTTTGCTGATCTGTTCGATGATGAGTTTTTCTGGATTTTCACAGAATACATCGATGATGAGAATGGGTTCGACGGATACACAGTCATTTGATGATAATTGGCTTTTTTCAAGATACGGATCTCAAGCCGATGGTTTGGTTAAAGAAGAACCAAAGAATTTAGAAGCTGTTTCTCTAAATGAAACCAATTGGGAAAAATTAAATTTACCACATGATTGGGCCATTAAAGGACCTTTTAGAATTGAATTAAGAGGAGAAACTGGGAAACTGCCGTGGAAAGGAATAGGTTGGTATCGTAAACATTTTACTGTTCCGGCTTCAGACTCAGAGAAACAGATTTTTGTTGATTTTGACGGAGCTATGGCTAATGCCAAAATTTATCTGAACGGGAATTATGTGGGAACCTGGCCTTATGGTTACAATTCTTTCCGAATGAATCTGACTCCATTTTTAAAATTTGGACAGGAAAATATTCTAGCCGTTCGTTTAGATACTGAAAACTGGGATTCTCGTTGGTATCCCGGAGCAGGAATCTATCGCCACGTTTGGTTAGTAAAAACTAATCAGGTACATGTTGGACATTGGGGAACTTATGTTACAACTCCAAATGTCACCAAAGATGCGGCTAATGTCAGAGTATTAGTAAAAGTTGACAATGCAACAAATAAAACCGTAAAAGCAGTTGTTACAACTGACTTATACGAAATAGATATCAATAATACGCTTACAGCAAAAGCAGGTTCATTAATTTCTTCAACTCTTGAAATCAAAGCGAACGGAACTGAGGAAGCTGAAACTCATTCGGTTTTAAACAATCCTAAATTATGGGATTTAAAAACGCCAAATCGTTATGTGGCACAAACTAAAATTAGTGTCGACGGAAAAATAGTGGATACTTATAACACTCCTTTTGGTGTTCGAACGATCGAATTTACACCAAGAAACGGATTCCTTTTGAACGGAAAAAGAGTCGAAATCTTTGGGACTTGTAATCACCACGATTTAGGTGCTTTGGGAGCTGCTATCAATACCTCGGCATTAAAAAGACAATTGGTAATGTTGAAAGAAATGGGGTGTAATTCTTTGCGTACTTCTCATAATCCTCCCGCTCCTGAATTGTTAGAATTGGCAGATAAAATGGGATTCCTGGTTTTGGATGAAGCTTTTGATGCATGGAAAATCGGTAAGAAAAAATTAGATTATAATGTGATTTTTGATGAATGGCACGAAAAAGATTTAGTAGCGTTAGTACACAGAGACAGAAATAATCCTTCGGTATTTATTTGGTCAATTGGAAATGAAGTTCCAGACCAGCAAAATGTAAAGTTGACTAAAGAGCTGGCAGATATTATGCACAGAGAAGATCCAACACGCCCGGTTTCAAACGGATATAATGATCCGAATGGAGGAAGAAAATCAGGAGCTGCTGTTGCATTAGATATTATGGGAGTAAATTATTTTTTCGACCAGCAGCCAAAATGGGATGTTGATCCAAGATATGCGAATAAACCAACAATTGGAAGTGAAACAGCTTCAACTGTAAGTTCTCGTGGAGAATATTTCTTTGACGATAAATACAACAAAACGTCTTGGCAAATTTCGTCTTATGACGATGCATTCCCGGGATGGGGTTGTTCGCCTGATATGCAATTTCGTACCAATGCAAAGTTTCCGCACTTATTAGGAGAATATGTTTGGACAGGTTTTGATTATTTAGGAGAACCAACACCTTACAATTCAGATGAAACGAACTTGTTGAATTTTAGAAGTGATCCTTCAAAACAAGGAGAATTGGAAGCGAGATTGGCAGAATTGCAAAAAAGTAATCCGCCATCAAGAAGTAGTTATTTCGGAATTATCGATTTGGCTGGTTTCCCAAAAGACCGCTATTATAGCTACAAATCACATTGGAGACCAGATGTTCCAACAGCTCACATTCTTCCACATTGGAATTGGAGCGAACGCGTTGGAAAAGTAGTTCCTGTACATGTTTACACTTCGGGAGATGAAGGAGAGTTGTTCCTTAACGGAAAAAGTCTTGGAAAAAAGAAAATGACAGCCGGAAAAGATTTTCGTTTAACTTGGGATAATGTGATTTATGCGCCCGGCGAATTGAAAGTTGTTTGTTATAAAAATGGTGAAAAATGGGCAACTGATATCGTTAAAACTACCGGAACAGCAACAAAATTAAAAATGTCGACTGATAGAACAGAAGCTCTTGCTGACGATGTTGATTTGGTTTTCGTAACCGTTGATGTTACTGATAATGATGGTTTGTTGGTTCTTCGCACCAATCCATTAGTTAAATTTTCGATTGAAGGTTCTGGAGAAATCGTAGCAACTGATAATGGAGACGCAACTAGTTTTGTGCCTTTTCAAAGTACCGAAAGACCTGCTTATAACGGAAAAGTTTTAGTAATAGTTAAAGCGAAAAAAGGAGGAAAAAGGACAATTTACTGTAAAAGCAGAAAGTGCAGGATTACAATCGGCAGCAACAACGATCAGAATAAAATAATAAACAATAAAAAAAACAGAGATGATTAAAAAAATAATTTTAGCGGCTTTAGTCGTTGGAACTACTATCACAGGCATTGCGCAAAATAAAATTGCCGCAAAAGATATCGCTGAAAAAATGAAATGGTTTGAAGATGCTAAATTAGGAATCTTCATTCACGCCGGAATTTATTCAGTTGCCGATGTTTCTGAATCCTGGAGTTTTCATAACGGAAAAATATCTGTTGAAGATTATATGAAACAACAAAAAAGCTACACTTTGAGTAAGTACGATCCTGCAGCCTGGGCAGATATGATCAAAGATTCAGGTGCAAAATATGCTGTAATTACAACAAAACACCACGACGGTGTGGCAATGTATGATACTAAATTAGGAAAATTGAGTTCGGTAAAAACCTGTGCTGCTAAAAAAGACATGGTGAAACCTTTTTTTGAAGAATTACGCAAAAGAGACATAAAATGTGGAGCTTATTTCTCATTAATCGACTGGACACACAATGATTATCCAGGTTTCCTGAAAGATAAATCACGTTATGATATCAAAAAAGAACCAGCTCGTTGGGAACGTTTCCAAAAGTTCTTTCAAGGACAAATCAAAGAAATCTCAGATTGGTATAATCCAGATTTGTGGTGGTTTGATGGCGATTGGGAGCATAGTGCAGAGGAATGGCAAGCTGAAAAAACACGTAAAATGATGTTAGACAGAAATCCGAACACAATTATCAACGGGCGTTTGCAAGGTTATGGGGATTATGATACTCCTGAGCAAAATTTTCCGGTGGTGCGACCTGCATTCAAATGGTGGGAATTATGTATGACCATGAATGAAAACTGGGGATATCGTGTGAGTGATACTAATTGGAAAACACCTTATGAAATCATCACAATTTTTGTAGACGCGGTTTCAAATGGAGGAAATTTATTGTTAGATATAGGACCAAAACCTGACGGAAGCTATCCAGAAACGGTTGTTTCGACATTGAAAGAACTTGGTGATTGGAACAGAAGAAACGGTGAAGGTATTTTTGGAACAATTCCGGGAATTCCATTAGGACATTTTTACGGACCTACAACACTTTCTAAAGATTCAAAAACACTTTATTTATTTGTTCACGGAAAAACTTCAGGACAATTGATGTTGAAAGGGCTTGATAATAAAATTGAGGATATTACTGTTTTGGGGTCAAATGTAAAGTTGACTCATAAAGTAGTTGGAAAAATTTCCTGGAGTGCAGTTCCCGGATTGGTTTATATCGACTTGCCAGAAACAGCTGTTGACAAATATGTGACTTGTATTAAAGTTACATTAAATGCACCAGTTAAATTATACAGAGGTCAAGGCGGTTTCCTGACAAACTAAAAGAATTTAAAAATGTCATCTTCATTTTTGGAGATGACATTTTTTTATCCAATTTTCTCAATCGATATAGTTAATATCAGAATGATTTGAAATTGTAATTTCAGCAATAGGACAAATGATTTTTATTCAGACAGATAGAGAAACTGTAAAAACGAAATTAGTTAGCATAATATAGACTTTATTTTGATAAGTTATTTTAGAAAAAAAGGCATTATTTACCAGAGATTAGGGGAAAGAATTAGAGAAATAATTAGTTAGTTTTTGATTTTTTTCTGTTGCGAAAAAAATAATTATAAATAAAAAACTACATTTTCTAAAATGGATAAAAAAAAAGCGAAATAGCAGAAAAAATGAGTTGCCTAATGAAGTTAAAAATGAGGAAAAAATTAGAAATGATTGTTGATGAAAATTTTGAAATGAAAGAGAATGATGATTTGTTAGATAAATTGTAGTTAACATATATTTATGTTAAGTTAATGGTAATTTTATTGATTTTATGGTGTTCTTTTTTACGATTTTAATTTTTCTTAATTTTTAGACAATTTTTGCTGTTTGACAGAAAAATAGCACCCATTTAATTGATCGTATCTGTTTTATTTGCAGACTATTGTGAGGATAATTTTATTATTTTATTTTTAAATGTTAAAATGGATAATTATGCATAAAAAAAATACTAAAACGTTTTTGTAAATCGTTTTATTAAATATATATTTGTTTCAATAAATTAACTAAGCTTTAAGATAAACTTAACATTTAATGAAAAAAAAGATCACTATTAAAGATATCGCGAAAGCAGCAAATGTATCGGTCACTACGGTCTCGTTTGTTTTGAATGATAAGGGCGAAAAGATGGGGATCAGTAAAGAAGTGATCAAGAAAGTTTTTAAGGTTAGTGAAGAAATGAAGTTCAAACTCAATATGATCGCCAGTAGTTTGAGAACTGGAAAAACAAGATCTATTGGGCTTATTGTGGAGGATATTTCAAATCAGTTTTTTTCTGATTTAGCAAGAGTGATAGAGAGAGAGGCAATAGATTTAAATTACAGAGTATTTTATTGTAGTACAGGCGGAAATGATGAACGTGCGGTTGAGTTAGTTAATAGTTTATTGCAAGCTAATGTTGATGGTTTTATTATAACGCCTACCGAGAATATGAAAACAACTATTGACCGATTGTTAGAACTTCAATGTCCGGTTGTTTTACTTGACCGGTATTTTGAAGAGCAAGAAGTAAGTCATGTAGTTCTGGATAATTTTGAAGGAGCCCAAACAGCTACCTATTATTTATTGAAAAAAGGATTCAAAAAAATTGCATTTGTTACTAATTCCTCACAATTGATTCAGATGAGTTTAAGAAAGCAAGGATATATGAATGCACTGAAGGAAGTAGGTTTATATGATGATTCCAGAATTCTTGATTTAGAATATCGTATCACTGAAGAAGAACGAATAGAAAAGATCTCTGAATTTTTGAATAGTAATAAAGAAATTGACGCCGTTTTGTTTGGAGCAAATTATTTGTTGCTTGCCGGCTTGCAGTCGTTAAGAAGATTAGGACTGAAAATGCCTACTGATAAAGCAGTGATTAGTTTTGATGATCATGACAGTTTTAGATTGCACTCTCCTTCTATAACTGTTTTATCCCAGCCAATTGAAGCGATGGGGAAAAAAACAGTAAAGTTATTGATGAAACAAATGGAAGAGGGAAGTGATTATAAAATTGAGAAAGAAAAGAAAAAAGGTAGTCTAACTATAAGAGAATCAGTGTAGGAATTTTGTTCCTTTTTTTTTAAGGAAAACACTAAAACGATATAGCTGGATTTAAAAATAACTCAGAAAATCAAACAAATTATTAAACAAAAAAAAAGCTTATGATGTAAAAGAAATAGAGCAATGTTAAACGGGAAACTTAACTATTACTAAATCCTTATCAGGAAAATTAAGTAATAAGAAAATTAAAGGTTTTAGTATTCATATTTTTTTAAGAAATCAAACCTTTTAATTAAACAAATTAAAAACCAAACCAAACCAATATTAATTATGAGAAAGCTGTTATATGAATCACTGTTAGTTTTTCTAGCGGTATTGTGCTTCCAAGGTGTGAGTGCACAAGAGAAAACAATCTCCGGAGTAATTACAGATAATGCAAATATGCCTGTTCCATCTGTTATTGTTAAAGAAAAAGGAACAAAACAAGAAACGACTACTGATGAAAATGGAGCATTTACGATTTCAGTGAAACAAGGAGCCACTATCGTTGTAAGTTCGATAGGGTTTAAAACAACAGAGCTAAAAGCTGTTGATGGAATGAAAATTAAATTAGCAAGTGCAACTAATGAACTTGATGGTGTTACAGTTACCGCTTTGGGACAAACCAAAAAGAACAAATCAATTGGGTACGCTACAAGTGTTATTAAAGCAGATGCATTAGTAAAAACGGCTTCGCCTACAATTGCTAATGGTTTGTACGGTAAAGCACCAGGGGTGCGTATTAGTTCTACTCCAGGTGGAGCGGGAGCAATCAATATCCAAATTCGTGGTATTAGCTCGATAACGGGTAGAAATCAGCCGCTTATTATTTTGGATGGTGTGCCTATTCGTGACGGAGAGGTTAATAACAATGACTATTGGAACCAACAACGTGTTAAAAATAATGGTTTAGCTGATATTAATCCTGAAGATATTGAGAACATCTCTATTCTTAAAGGAGCTTCTGCTGCTGCATTATACGGTTCTGAAGCTGTAAACGGAGTTGTGTTGATTACGTCTAAATCTGGTAAAGGAAAAAAAGGTTTAGGTATTGATTTTAGTACCAGTTACTCTGGTAATGAAATTGCATTCTTGCCAAGATTTCAGTACGAAAGAGGTCCGGGGTGGACGAATGCAAATTATTCTACAGGATATTTAGCGCCAGACGGTTTTGCTCATTATGATGTAGATGGTGATGGTACTAAGGAAACAAGAGGGGTTTCAAATAGTGGTAATAACTTTGGTCCTTGGTTTGACGGTAAGCCTGTTATGACTTGGGATGGAGTAATTCGTCCTTATTCTCCTCAAAAAAATGGATACAAAAATATGTTCCAGAATGCCTGGGACTCGACAACAAACTTTGCGCTTACAAACAATACCGAAAATAGCAGTACACGTTTTTCTTATACACGTACTGAGTCAGAAGGATTAAGTATGGGGAACCATAACAAAAAGAATAACTTTAACTTGAATGCATCATTCAAAACAGGTAAATTGAAAACAGATATTATTGTGACTTATATGAACCAAAATTTACAGAACCGTACTTTTGCTATGGATCGTTTGGTTAATAACTTTACAGGTATGCTTAGCCCATTTGATAATGGTGATTGGTACAAAGCTAAATACAAAACCAGTTTGGGATATAAATATGTTACAGGTAAAGATACTCAAAGCTTAACTCCAGCTGAAAATATTTATCGTAATGGTTTCAGATCTGATATTGCTGATTATTTTTGGAATACAAATGCTAAACAACAGAGCGAGATTACAAACCGTTTGATTGCGAGTGTTACTGAAACGCTTTCAATTACGAAAGATTTAACATTACGTGGTCGTGTTTCGACTGATTTAACTGCAGTAAATATAGAAAATAAAAATCCGGTAGAAGTACCTTTGGTTTATGAATTTGGAAACGAAGGAGATCGTTCAGGTTCTTTTATGATGGAGGGGCAGGATTATAATATTCTTTATGGGGATTTATTAGCGACTTACAATAAAAAAATCAATGAAGATTTTGGTGTAAATGCTGTTGTTGGTTATTCTGGTACAAGGGATACTTTTAGAACATTATCCCGCTCTACTAAAGGTGGTTTAAGTGTTGAAGGATGGTATGATATCAAATCGTCTATAGGTATAGCTAATAGTGAATCAAAAAGAGAAGAGACTCTCAAAGACGCTATTTTTGGAACCTTAAGCGGAAGCTTCAGAAATTATTTGTTCATCGAAGGAACAATCAGAAGAGACCGTACTTCTACAATGAACCCAAATAATAATGCCTTTACTTATCCTTCAGTAAACTCAAGTTTTGTATTATCAGATGCTGTTCAATTACCGTCGTTTATCAGTTATGCAAAAATGCGTGGTTCTTGGGGTATCGTGGGTAACTATCCGAGTCGTTACGGAGCAAATGTGGCATACATACAAAACACATTGGGAACTCAGGGAACTTCAAATCCAGTGTTGATTACAAATTCTCAAGACAAGTATGGAAATGAGGGAATCAAACCTGAAATGAAAAATGAATACGAGCTTGGTTTTGAAACTAAATTCTTCGACAGAAGATTAGGATTAGATTTTTCTTATTATAATGCACAAGTTAAAGATCAAATTCTTGATTTGACTTTGGCACCAACTACAGGAGCTGGTAGTATCTTGGCTAACGTAGGTGAATTAAGTAATAAAGGATTTGAAGTTGCTTTAACAGGTTCTCCTTTCAGAACAGAAAATTTTTCTTGGGATGTAACCTTAAACTGGGCAAAAAATAACAACAAAATTATAAAATTGGCTAACGGTGCAACTGAATTATTACATGCTGACTATGATGGATCTGCTGCTCAATTGAAATCTGTAGTAGGTGATCCAATGGGAGGTATTTATGCACATCCTGTTAAAACTGATGCTAGCGGTAAAGATATGGTTGACTCTGATGGATTCTTAATGATCGATGGTGATAAATGGGTAAAATACGGAACAGCTATACCAAAAGGAGTAGGAGGTTTATTGAACTCATTTACGTATAAAAGTATCACATTAGATGTAAATATCGATTATTCTTATGGAGGTTCTTTGATGCCAACTGGTATTAACTGGATGAAAGCGAGAGGATTGACAGAAGAAACATTGAATTATAGTACAAATGATCGTGGAGGTTTAACTTACTATATGGATAATGGTAAAGGAGTTCAGGTTCCTAATAGTTCAACTACAGGACCAGGAGGTCAAACATTATATCGTGATGGTATGTTAATGAACGGTGTAACTGCAGATGGTGCGCCAAATACAAACGTAATTTCTCAGGCAGGTTATTATAACATGACTTACAACTGGGGAGGCCCTCAATACAGCAGCTCACGTTATGAATTGTATATTCAGAAAAATGATTACGTTAAATTGAGAGAGGTATCTCTTGCGTTTAATGTGCCGGCAGCATATGCAAGTAAATTTGGCGCTACAAAATTGAGTTTGTCTTTCTTTGGTCGTAATTTATTTTATATCTACAGAACAATTAAGGATATGGATGCTGAAGCAACTACTGCAGGAACAAAATGGGCTCAAAACGTAAACAATGCAGGATTAACTCCTTCTACAAGAAGTTATGGGGTAATGTTAAGAGCATCTTTCTAATTGGATAAATTATAATTAAAAAATAGACAACATGAGAAAATTATTATATATATCATTTGCGACAGCAGCAATTTTTTTAGGCTCTTGTTCAGAGAGTGATTTTGCAGAGGCGTATAGAGATCCAGAAACTATAGTAACGACAACTGTGCCTAAACAGTTTGCCGGATTTATGAAAATTAACTTCGAGGATGTAATCCCATCGTATTGGAATTATTTTACCGTAATAGGATCAACTTCTTTAAGTTATACTCAGGCTCATGGGTTTGTCAATTCGACAGGTCGTTATGTTGTCGGAGAAGCTGGAAAAGACAGATGGAACAGGTATTACAAATTTATTACTCAGTATAGAGAGTTGGAAAAAGTGATGGCTTCTTTATCTCCTGCCGACCAAACAGCGAATAGAATCTACATGATTACTTCGACGATTTATTTGTATGATCATACGTCAAAAATGATTGATAACTTTGGAGATATTCCTTTCTCTGAAGCGGGTAAAATTAGTTTCACAGCTGGTAATTATGCTCAAGCTGCTGCTAAGTATGACAGTCAAACGGAGCTTTATGTCAAAATGTTAGACGATTTGAAAGCTTTCTCTACCGAATTAAATACAATTACTTTGGCTACTGGGGTAGAAACAGTATTCAAAAATCAAGATTTAATTAATAAAGGAAACCTGGTAAGCTGGAAAAACTATTGTAATTCTTTACGTTTAAGAATGTTGAACAGAGTTTCTTCAGTTCCTACTTTATCAGCAAGAGCGAATACAGAAATGGCTGAAATCATTGCAGAAGCAAAAATTGTAGATGAAAGTTCAGAGAATATTGCATTTAGAGTTTATACTCAGGATACTGATTTAGATACTGCAGGTTTCTTTGATGCTTTAGAATCAGGAAATAACATTGCTCCAAAATCAATGATTGATCACATGAATGCCAATAGCGATCCACGTGAACCTTGGTTGTTTGAAAAAGGAGCAAGCGCAACAGCTTATGTAGGACTTGATCCAGCACTGACTTCTGGAGTTCAGGAACAATTAATAGCTAATACTCAAATAGCAATTTACAATAGATCTGTAGTTAGTAAAAACAAATGGTTGCCAGGAACATTGATAAATGCACCCGAAGTAAACCTGATTCTTGCTGAGTATTATTCAAGAAATGGAAATGCTGCTACAGCAAAAGTACATTTCGAGAAAGCGATCAGACAATCTATTGAATATTATGTAAGATTAGGAGATAAAGCTGATGTTCTTACTTGGAAACCAACTGCTGAGCCAACAGTGGCTGAAGTTGATGCTTATATTGCTAAAATTAACTTTGCTGGAGCTTTAACTGCTGCAGATCAATTGAAGTTGATTGCTTTTCAAAAGTATATTCACTACAACATTTTTCAGGCTGATGAATCTTGGGCTGAACAAAGAAGATTAAAACTTCCGGCATTAAATTTCATGGAGGATGAGACAAGTTCTATTAGAAAAACTCCGCCAACACGTTGGACATATCCAAATTCTGAAAGAGTTTATAATACAGATAATTACAATAAGGTTAAGGACAAAGATGACTTAAACACAAAAATTTTCTGGGACGTAAAATAATCTCATTTTTAATATTTTGTTAGTAATTGGTAAACCCCGGATTCAGGATATTCTGAATCTGGGGTTTTTCATTATAAATGTATTGCGATCAAGTAATAGTAAAAATAGAAATTGACGGCATGCGAAAATCATCCAGATAGCGATTCAATAAAAGGTTAGCTATTTGCTATGTAGTACAAAAAAATCGGCGAACATGCAGTTAAATTTACTGCAGTCCGCCAATTTTTATTTTAAAAGATAACTTTCTTTAGTTTCTTGTAATAATTACTCTAAAAGCTATTAGAGACAATCTTGAAAAATTCTAGTTTTGCTTGATAAAAGTCAAAGGCTGTTCATAATTAGCAATCGAAACTAAAGCGTTATAGATATATTTCGAGACCAAAATACCACCTTCGCTGTTAATCAAAGCAGTATCATCTTCTGGTGTATGGTATTGAGGATGTCCGCCAGTGTGTAATCCTATAACTGAAATGTCGTTTTTGTAAAACGTAACGTGATCAGAACCGCCAACATCGCCAGCAAAAACAACTGGATTCAGTCCGCTGCCTTCACCTAATTTTTTCATCAGTTCAACTCCGTTAGGAAAAGTACCTGCACCGCCCATATAAAGTTCTTTTTTATCGTTCAATCGACCTACCATATCCATATTGATCATTACTTTAACAGCATTTTTATCTACAGGCAGGTGGCTAACAAAGTATTTTGAACCCAATAAACCTTCTTCTTCACCGCTGAAAGAAATGAAAATAATACTTCTTTTAGGAGCAATTTTATTATGATGAAATTCTTCCAAAATAGACAAAAGAGCCGAAACCCCCGAAGCATTATCATCGGCTCCGTTATGAATGGCAATGGTGTCTTTTTTCTTGCTGCCGGAACCTTTTCCGCCCCATCCCCAATGGTCATAATGTGCTCCAATTATGATGAATTCTTTCTTTAAATTTTCATCAGAACCTTCAAGATATCCAACAACATTTTGCGTTGATACACTATCTGATTTTATTTTATTAATATCAGGTTTCATGAATATTTTGAAAGGCTGATAATAACCATTATTGAATTCTTTTAATCCAAATTTTTTAAAATACTTTTTAATGTAAGCCGCAGCTTCGTTGTTGCCTTTTGTTCCCGCAAGACGGCCTTCTAGCTTATCTGAAGCTAAATAAGTGTCGTGCTTAAGGAACTTTTTAGCAGAAAATGTTGATTGTGCAGTTATATTTTCGGCTGCTATAAAAGCAACTGCAGAAAAGAGAATAACTTTTTTAAACATGTTTGTAGTAATTAATTTTTTATGATATTGAAAATAAGCCCATAAAATTCAATGATCTTATGAGCTTATAGAATTATTGTATTTGCATTTCGATTATGGTATCAATCGCATCGATTTTGGCACCATTCAAATACACAAAAGTACCTTCGGGTTGTTGTTTAAATTTCAGTTCTTTTTTACTGTCCATTAAATAACATTTTTTAATTTTTTGTTTCATCTCAGGGATAAAAATATACTCAGCCTGTTTAGGAGTGTTGATAATGTGTGCAAACCAAGTTTTATCTTTGGCTGTAAATACGCCCCAATCTTGCTGATTCATTACGTTACCTCTTGTTCCGTAAATGCTACTTCCATTTTTATCCATCCAAACTCCCATTTCTTTCAAAGTTTGAACAAATTCCGGTTGGATTGTTCCGTCTGCCATTGGTCCAACATTCAAAAGGAAATTAGCATTTAAACTGGCTGCATTTATCATGTAATGCAATAACTCTTTAGTTGATTTGTATTTTTTGTCAGTGATACTGAAGCCCCATGAATTGTTCATCGTTTCACAGGTTTCCAAAGGCAATTGAGAAACAGATTGACCTCCAAATCCAGTAGAATTTCCACCAGGTAAATCTTTTTCAAATGCCTGAAAATCTTCTCCCTGAATAGGTGTCAGATGATGATTATTTGAAATCAAACAGTTGGGTTGAAGTGAGTGAATCAACTTGTAAATTTCATCATAATGCCAATTTACTTTTGAGGTCAATGTTTTATCAGTATCATTATCCAATTGATCCCAATGTCCGTCAAACCAGATTCCTCCAATTTCTCCGTAATTGGTCAGTAATTCTGTTAATTGTCCTTTCATAAAACGAATGTAACTTTCCCAATCACTTTTTTGAGTTCTGCCAGTTCCTTTTCCTGTTTTTCCTGTTTCATATTGGTAATCAGATCTTGTCCAGTCTAAAAGTGAATAATAACAGAATAATTTGATTCCTTCTTTGTGACATTCGTCTGCCAATTCTTTTAGTAAATCTCTTTTAAAATGAGTATTTGTAATTTTCCAATCAGATAATTTAGTGTCAAAATTGCTAAAACCATCGTGGTGGCGCGTGGTAAAAGTGATGTATTTCATTCCGGCCACTTTCGCAATTCCAACCCATTTTTTTGCATCAAAATCTTGCGGGTTAAAAACATTAATTAATCTTCCATACTCGGTTACCCTGATATTTTGATTATTCATAACCCATTCACCATTTCCCAGAACGCTATAAGGCCCGAAGTGAATGAACATTCCAAATTTATCGTCTTGAAATTCTTTTCGGTGTTTCAAATTTCCCTCAGTAGGAGTGTAGGTTTGAGCCATTATTGCTGTGCAGCTCATAAAGAGGAACAGAAAACAAAGAGTGATTTTTTTCATGTTTTTTAAGGTTAAGTGGTTTGATAGTAAAGTTTTAATAGTAAAAACTAAAGATATAAAGACTTCCGTTTAGTGAATAAGTCGATATTATCTAAATTTAACTATCAATTACCTTTCTCCAATCAGGAAACCGGAAACATTCCAGGCGCTGCTGCTGGTTCCTTCAGGTTTTCCCATCGGAATTGAAACACGAATTGTATGTTTTCCCGGTGAAAGTTTTCCTAAATCAATTAGATTTGGATTTGTAGTTGTTCCCGGACACCAGTTAGAACGGCTTAAATCTGACGATGATAATCCGTTACCAAAATTCCCCGAAGCAGGATTACTCAATCGGTATGAGCCGCAATCAGTGCGCCAGGGAGTAAATCCAAAAACTTCTTTTCCATCAATAAAAATAGTGTTCTTTTTCTGTAAAAATTCATCACCATTTTCCCAGCCTCCGTGCCCGGTTGTGGTATAACTCAGTTTAAAATTTTTGTATCCCTGAGGTACTTCAAAAGTCATTTCCAGACCTTTTTCGTTATCAAACATTGTTGCATAATCTTGTCCCGCCATTTCCATAACATTCAAGGTATTGAAAAGAGGTAAAATAAAATCGCCTTTTTCGTTGTTATCTTCGCCTTCGTGAATCGAAATATTCAAACTCGCTTTGTGTCCGCCAGCATCATAATTCCCAATAAACATACCTATATATACTTCCTGATTGCTTAATTTAGGTTGTAATAATGAAATGTCCTGACGGTAGAAAACACTATCCTGCCAAACCTTGTTTTTTAGTTGTAAATAGTTGAAATGCTTCACGCCAAAAGGAGTGAAAAAGCGCATAAGTTCTAACAAAGGAGTGTATTCCTCAGTTGCTGTAACACCTTGATATTTTTTACCGTTTCCGTTTTCATAAACAGGTAATTTTTGAACTCCATTTTTTAATCCGTCAAGAAAAGAAGTCTTTTTATCAGTTGGAATCATAAAAACCGAACCAGTTCTGTCGTAAGCATCACCATTTGATTGTTGCGTTACATTTACAAAAATGGCGCTTCCTTTTTTTATTTCAGGAAATTTTACTTTTCGAACAATAACAGTACCGCTCGCAAATCTGAAAATGCTGTCATTTGATTTTGCATCGTTCACAAAATGAATTTGTTCTTTATTAAAAACAGAAATATTTGTAAAACGGCTTTTCCATAAGAGATCTTTATAAGTCAATTGATCAACCGCCTGAACTGTTGGTATTGTTAAAATTTCAGGTACAGCTTTTAATTTCTCAATTTTTGTAGCTGTAAAAGCGGTGTTTCCGTTACGGATAGTTTCCAGAACCAAACCTAAATTTTGCCCCAGAATACCTGGTCCACCTTTTAATCCTAATTCGTTAGTGTACCAAATTTCTATTTTATTGGAATTCACCGAAGTCGTTGCTTTTTTGCAAGTGAAATTTAGAATTTTCTTGGTTTCATTAGTAAATTCAAATTTCTGTTTTTCCAAAGCTTCACTGTCGTGATTGAGAATTGATTTATTTGCCCCAAGCTGCGCTAATTGTGAAATAGTCTTGGTATTAAATTCTACAAAAGTCTGCTCAAACGGAAAATCTGCTTTTTGTTGCATGATTTTATCCGTAGTTATTAAACTCAAGTCTTTAGAAGCATATAAAAACAACGGATCCTGGTTCTCGATCAGTTTTCCGTTAGAAGATCTTTGATAAGTAACTTTAATTGCCGTAGTTGTTTTTTGTGCAAAAGACAAAGAGATTATACAAAAGGCAAAGAATGTAAATAAAGTTTTTTTCATGTTGTGGTTTTGTTTATCAGCCTTCTTAATAATTTAGGGAGGACTGAAAAGGTTAGTTATGAAAAGTTTAAAGTTATGGAATCAATTTACTAAATCGATTTTGTAAAAAACAAATATAGATAAATAACTGTGAATTTGAAAACCATATAAAGTGGTAAGGTAATAGATATTTTTCGATTGTAATAGGAACATACTAAAATATTTTACTGAGAAAAATATCTATTTTAGGTTCATTCATTGATAATCAGATAATTTGCTATAACGTTTTAGTAGTAAAAATTATTTAGTAAAAAAGTTTAGTAATCAGTATGTTACATTTTTTAAGAAATAATTTTGTTCCTAAATAAAAACTATTACATTTGTCATATGTATGAACATATGAACAAAATACCGTTATTGGATCACGATAGTAAAATTCCGTTGCACAAACAAGTGGAGGAATTGTTGCGTGAACTAATTAAACATCCCGATTTTAAAAGCGGAGAGTTATTTCCAAAAGAAGTTGATTTGGCCAAGCGTTGGGGGATTTCCCGTAACACACTTCGTCAGGCGATTGCTATTTTGGTAAATGAAAAATTATTAGTGCGAAAGAAAGGTTCCGGAACCCGGGTTTCTCAAAGTCGAATTACGACCAATTTAAGTAATTGGATGAGTTTTACTCATGAGATGGAGGATATGGGATTGGAGTTTAAAAATCTTTCTCTGAATGTAGAAATCGTTCAGGCAAGTGCTAAAGTAGCCAAACATTTGCAAATTAATGAAGGAGATGAAGTCCTGCTTTTGCAACGTACCCGAAGTATCGATGATAGCCCGATGGTGTATTTCGAATCCTATTTTCATCCACGTATAGGACTTTCAATTGATGAAAATTTCGAAGCTCCTTTGTATGAAATTCTAGGTAATAAATACAATGTTGTTCCTGTGTATTCGCAGGAAGAACTCAAAGCTATTGCTGCCAGTAAACGAATTGCCAGTATTCTTAAAATTGAAAAAGACCAGCCCGTTCTGGAAAGAAAAAGAACAGTTCTTGACACAGCCAGAAAACCAATCGAGTACAACATTTGTTATTATCGAAACGACTGGTTTACTTATACAATAGAAATAAAACGCTCGATTTAAAAAGAAATGAAGAAAATAGGAATTGATGTTGGGGGAAGTCATGTTACAGTAAGCGTTATCGAAAACAATGTTGTAGACAAACAACCGCAGAGATTAACGAGAATGGAAATCAATTCTAATGAAAAACCAACGGCTATTATTTCGGCGATTGGGAATTCTATCAACGAAATTTTGAACGAAGGAGAAACTATTGATGCGGTTGGAATTGCTTTTCCGGGACCTTTCAATTACGACAAAGGTGTGAGTGAAATAAAAGGAGTTGGAGGGAAATTTGAAACCACTTTTGGCATTCACATGCAGCAAGCACTGAAAAATTTCACAGGTTTGACAACTGTTCCTTTTGTTTTTGCCAATGATGCAGATTGTTTTGCCGAAGGCGCTTATTTCCGTCACAAATTAAATAGCAAGAGAACTGTTTTCCTGACTTTGGGAACCGGATTCGGATCGGCATTTATGGTAGATGGAGATCTGGTTAAAAGCCATTTGGATATTCCGAAAACCGGCGTTTTTTACAATCAGCCTTTTTTAGAAACAATTGCAGATGAATGTTTCTCTATCCGATGGCTTTTGGCAGAATATAAACGTCTTTCGGGTGAAAGTATCAAATCAGTCAAAGCAATTGCAAATTTAAACACAGCCGTTTCGAAAGCAGTTTTTGCCAATTTTGGAAGCAATATGGGAAAATTTCTTTTTCCTTGGTTTGAAAAATTCGGATGTGAAGAACTCGTAATTGGCGGGAATATTTCAAAAGCCAGACCTTATTTATGCCAGCTTTGGAAGAAACATTAAAAAGATTAAAAATAAAAGTAAATATTATTTTCTGTGATGATGCCGAACTAAGTATTCTAAGAGGAGCAACAATTATTGCAGATAAGAAAAATAAAATACAAATGGAAAAGGCAATTCAATCTAAAAGAAAAACCACACAACCTTTATTACCAATAAATGAAATTGTAAAGAACAATGCAGAATACAATGTTTTTCCTTCTTTTAAGACCAATTCAGAAATTTTTGTTGGATTCAAAGCTTTAGGAAATGCTATTGCTAAACAAAAAACGGTAATTATTGATGGATTTGGCGGTGTTCTTTGGGAAAATTTCAGAGATCATTTGAATTTGGTTTTGACTGAAAAAAAGCTGAATGTGCTTTGGTATGATATTGATTCTTGTTTGAAATCGCCTCAAGAAATTGCCGAAATGATTGAACCAAATTTAAACGGCAACGATCCGGTTTTTGGAAAAAAATATTTGGGTGAACTTTCAGATTTTTTTGATACTGAAAAATTGAATATGCTGCAACCTGATCCAGCTGCGGATATTTGTATTGTTTACGGAACAGGAGCCTCATTGGCTAATTGGGAAGGAAAATTGATCTATGCCGATGTCCCGAAAAACGAAATTCAATACCGAATGAGAGCGGGTTCGACTAAAAATATAGGTTGTAACGATACTTTGATATATGCTCAAATTTATAAAAGATTATATTTTATTGAATGGCCAATTTTGAATGCTCACAAAGAGCGCTTGCTGCCAAAAATTGATTTGATTGTCGATGAACAACGTATAGATGAAATTACCTGGATGCAGGGAAGTGATTTTAGAAATGCATTGAATTTGATGCTGGAAAGTCCGCTGCGTGCGCGTCCTTGGTTTGAAGCCGGAGTTTGGGGCGGAGATTGGATGAAAAATCATATCAGTGATTTGAATCAGGACGAAGTGAATTATGCCTGGTCTTTCGAATTAATTACTCCTGAAAACGGAATTGTTTTGGAAGGAAATAACCATTTATTAGAAGTTTCTTTTGACTTTTTGATGTTTCAGGACAACAAAAAAGTATTAGGAAAAGCCGCTGACCGTTTTGGAAATAATTTTCCAATTCGATTTGATTATTTAGATACTTACGACGGAGGAAACCTTTCCGTACAATGTCATCCGCGTCCTGAATATATCAAAGAAAATTTCGGAGAATCATTTACACAGGACGAAACCTATTATATTCTGGATTGCGAAAAGGATGCTGAAGTGTACTTAGGTTTCCAGGACGACATTAATCCGGAAGAATTTAAAAATGCATTACTTGAATCTCAGGAAAAAGCTGAAGAGATTGACATTGTAAAATATGTACAGAAATTCAAAGCTCAAAAGCATGATTTATTTCTGATACCAAACGGAACCATTCATGCTTCAGGAAAAAATAATATGGTTTTGGAAATCAGTAGTACGCCCTATATTTTCACTTTTAAAATGTACGATTGGGTTCGTCCGGGATTAGACGGAAAACCACGTCCTATCAATATAGAACACGGATTCAAAAACGTCTATTTCGATAGAAAAGGCGATAGAGTTGCAAATGAATTTATTTCGAAACAAAACGTTGCGAATGAATTCCCGAATGGCAGAAAAATGAGTTTACCCACTCACGAAGAGCATTTTTATGCTATTGATCGTTATGAATTTACTGGCGAAATAGAAATCGAAACCCTTGGTCAATGTCACATTTGTATGTTGGTTGAAGGAGATATTGCAGAAGTAACCGCAGGCAAAAACACTCAAAAATTCAAATATGCTGAAAACTTTTGTGATTCCCGCAAATGTTCCAAAATACAAAATCAATTACAAAGGCGACAAAAAAGCATTTGTAGTCATTTCATATGTAAAAGAAAGCTGGTGTTAAATTAAAAGGCAACAAATAAATGAACCACCATTTTGCCTTTTAAAAATACCTGAAAAAGAAACTTTATTAATTACCAAAACTATCATGGAAAGAAAAAACGCAAATTATTTTATATCCCTCATAACACTTATAGCAGCATTAGGAGGTTTTTTATTCGGGTTTGATATGGCTGTCGTGAGCGGTATTATCGAACCATTGAAATTGCAATACGGATTATCGTCAGCACAAGAAGGATTATTTGTGTCATGTGCATTATTAGGCTGTATTGTTGGTGTCGGCTTTTCAGGTTATCTAAGCGATAAAATTGGAAGGAAAAAGGTATTATTCGTCTCAGCTATATTGTTTTTAATCAGTGCCATAGGTTTTGCATTTTCAGAAGCTTATCCGGTATTGATTTTATTTCGTGTTCTTGCCGGTATGGGCGTGGGCGTGGCTTCAAATGTTTCGCCGCTTTATATCTCAGAAGTAGCACCTTCTCATAAACGCGGACAGTTAGTTGTCTTTTATCAGCTTGCTATAACTGTTGGGGTTTTGGCAGCTTATATCAGTAATTTTTTCCTTCAAAAGTATGCCTCTTCCCATTCGGTAGATGGTAATGGTTTAATGCATTGGTTGTTTGTTGAAAATGTATGGCGCGGAATGTTTATTGTTGGTGTAATTCCGGCGGGAGCGTTTTGTTTATTATTGCTGATAGTTCCTGAAAGTCCGCGTTGGTTGGTGCAATTCGGAAAAAACGAAGAAGCTTTAAATATTCTTAATAAAATAAACGGAGAAAAAACAGGACAATTAGAGTTAGATTCCATTAAAGAAATGGCCGGTCAAAAATCCGGAGGTTATAAAGAATTATTGCGTTTGCCTTTACGCAAATTATTGACACTGGCAATGGTACTTGCGACGCTGTCGCAATTTAGCGGTATTAACGGAGTTATTTTTTACGGACCAACTATTTTAAAATCAGCAGGTATTGTGACCAGCGATGCATTGTTTTATCAGGTAATATTAGGATCTGCCAACGTGCTCTTTACATTTATCGCCATTTCAAAAGTCGATACCTGGGGACGCAGACCGTTATATATTGTTGGTTCGTTGTGCGCTGCTTTTTGCATTGGCTTTAACAGGTTTTTGCTTTTTGATGAACATAACAGGCTGGTTCATGTTATTTAGCATCATTTTGTTTCTTTTATTCTTTGCATTCTCTCTTGGACCATTAAAATTTGTAATCTCAACGGAGATATTCCCAACACATATCAGAGGAACTGCTTTGTCGATGTGTATCATGACAATGTGGGTTTCTGACTGGATTGTAAATCTTTTATTTCCTATGATGCGAGATGGATTTGGTATCGCAACTACATTTTTTATTTTCTCTTTCTTCTGTATTCTTTCTTTTGCATACGCAAAAAAGAAATTATTTGAAACCAAAGGAAAAAGTCTCGAAGAAATTGAGAAATCCTGGAATTTAGATTTGATGGTAGAAAAGAAATCAGAAATTCTAAAAGAAGTTTTAAAATAAAGTTTAAAGTGTAGCTATCATAAAATAAAAACAATGAATTCAAATAAATTAAATAAAGGTTTCTTCATACTGTTGATTTTCCTGACACAATCTCTTTTTGCT
>NZ_OY730236.1 GCF_963422545.1 uncultured Flavobacterium sp. | reverse complement strand
TGCTCACCACCTTTGTGTGATTCATGTGAAGCTTCAGCAGCTTCATGATGCCCAGCTTCTTGATGTGAAGTTTCAGCTGTTGCTTCATGCGCAGCACCATGAGATCCATGTGCATCTGCAGCTAGAATTTTTTCAACTTCTTGAATATCTTTAGGAGCAGTTAAAAAACCATATCCAATTCCTAATATACCAAGGGCCATTAGGATGATAGAAAAAGTTTTTAATTTACTTGAAAATGTATACATATCTATTACGATCAGTTTGTTCAACAATTATAATTGGCTTCTTAGTTTTAGAACATAGTCAGCAACTAACCAACGTTCGTGGGCACTTAATTGGTTTGCATGTGAACCCATTGCATTTAAACCATAAGTTTCAACAAAAAAGATACTTCCTTCAGTAATATCTCTATCCTTATAGTTAGGTACCCCAAGAAATTTTTCTCTTTCAACCAATTTTCCTTTACCGTTACCAGCTGCACCATGGCAACTAATACAATAAATTTCGAAAAGTTCTTTTCCTTTTCCTGAATTTCTTGCAATAGAATCCAAAGGAGATTTTAAATTAGCTTTTGCTAATTGATAATCTGCAGTTGTATTTGCATATTCAAAAGGCTCAAAACCTCTATTAATAGTTCCTTCAACAGGAAGTTGTCCTTCTTTTCCTCCTTTAAATATTTTTGCCTCTGAGTAGGTCTCATAACCTACAGACTCATACATATTAGGAAAATACTGATAGTTTGGTGCCGAATTATTGTGGCAAGATGAAACTAAAATAGTTATACCAACTAAAAGTGTTATTTTATATATCCTTTTCATAGCTACAATTAATTCTTTTCAATTACTTTAACTTCAACAGCTCCTGTACCTTCGAAAAAAGAAACTAGTTCTGCTTCGTTATTATTTACAGCAACTTCCATTAAAAAATGGTCATCTGTTGTTCTTACATCAGGATTCTCAGCTTCTTTGAATGGCCATAATCTACTTCTCATATAAAAA
This sequence comes from uncultured Flavobacterium sp., assembly GCF_963422545.1. Classification (NCBI taxonomy): domain Bacteria; kingdom Pseudomonadati; phylum Bacteroidota; class Flavobacteriia; order Flavobacteriales; family Flavobacteriaceae; genus Flavobacterium; species uncultured Flavobacterium sp. Next base: position 18,941 of record NZ_OY730236.1, on the reverse strand, counting down.
GTAATAACCATTAAGTGAGCAGCAAAAAATACTGTCATTTCAAACATAATTGGCACAAATGCAGGCATATTCTGAATGAAACTAAAACTTGGTTTACCTCCAATGTCTTGTGGCCAATCGTGAATCATGATATAACTCATCATGGTTGTTGCAACAGAAATACCAACACATCCATATAAAAATGCACAAATTGCTAATCTTGTCGGTGCTAAACCCATAGCTTTATCCAATCCGTGAACTGGGAATGGAGTAAAAACCTCTTCAATATGATGATGAGCAGCTCTGGTTTTCTTTACTGCATCCATCAAAATATCATCGTCATTATAAATGGCGTATATTACTTTATTACTCATGATGTGAATCTTTATTTGCTCTTTCTCTAATGTAATTATCTCCTGTTCCTTTCAAAATTGTTTTAACCTCTGCCTGAGCAATTACAGGGAATGTTCTAGAGTATAATAAAAACAATACGAAGAAGAAACCAATTGTTCCGATGAAAATTCCAATATCAACAAATGTTGGTGAGAACATTGTCCAAGAAGATGGAAGGTAATCTCTATGCAAAGAAGTAACAATAATTACGAATCTTTCAAACCACATTCCGATGTTTACTACAATCGAAATAATAAATGAGAACATGATACTTGTTCTTAATTTCTTAAACCACATAAATTGTGGAGAGAAAACATTACAAGTCATCATCGACCAATATGCCCACCAGTAAGGTCCGGTTGCTCTATTTAAGAAAGCATATTGCTCATACTCTACTCCTGAATACCAAGCTACAAATAGCTCAGTAATATACGCTACCCCAACAATAGAACCTGTAATCATGATTACAATGTTCATTAATTCGATATGTTGTACTGTAATATAAGCTTCCAGATTAGAAACTTTTCTCATAACGATCAACAATGTATTTACCATCGCAAATCCTGAGAAAACCGCTCCAGCAACGAAGTATGGAGGGAAAATTGTTGTATGCCATCCTGGAATTACAGAAGTAGCAAAGTCCATCGATACAATCGTGTGTACAGAAAGTACAAGAGGAGTAGCTAAACCAGCCAATACTAATGATACTTCTTCAAAACGTTGCCAATCTTTAGCTCTACCGCTCCATCCGAAACTTAGGATAGAATAAACTCTTTTTGTAAAAGGAGTTACCGCTCTATCACGTAGCATAGCAAAATCAGGCAATAAACCAGTCCACCAGAAAACTAATGATACCGAAAGATATGTTGAAATTGCGAACACGTCCCAAAGCAATGGTGAGTTAAAGTTTACCCATAAAGATCCAAATTGATTTGGAATAGGTAAAACCCAGTATGCTAACCATGGACGCCCCATGTGAATAATTGGAAATAAACCTGCTTGAACTACTGAGAAGATAGTCATTGCTTCTGCAGAACGGTTAATAGCCATTCTCCAACGTTGACGGAAAAGTAATAATACCGCAGAAATTAATGTTCCAGCGTGACCAATACCAACCCACCAAACGAAGTTCGTAATATCCCAAGCCCAACCAACTGTTTTATTTAATCCCCATGTTCCGATACCGGTAGATACAGTGTAAATTATACAACCTAACCCCCAAAGGAAGGCTGTTAATGCGATTGAAAATACAATCCACCATTGTTTGTTTGCAGGCCCTTCAACAGGTGCAGCTACATCTACAGTTACATCGTGATATGATTTATCACCAATAACTAAAGGTTTTCTAATGGGTGCTTCGTAGTGAGACGACATAATCCTTTATATGTTTCTTAATTAATAATTATTCTAAGTATTTCTAACTTTAACATGGTAAACCACATTAGGTTTTGTTCCTACATGCTCTAATAAGTGATATGATCTTTCATCAGCCGCTAATTTAGCAACTTTACTTTCCTTATCATTAACATCACCAAATATCATTGCTCCAGAAGAACAAGCGTTAGAACAAGCTGTTTGGAATTCGCCATCAGCAACTGGACGACCTTCGTTTTTAGCTTTTAATTTAGTAGCTTGTGTCATTTGAATACACATTGAACATTTTTCCATAACACCACGAGAACGAACGTTTACATCTGGATTTAATACCATACGTCCTAAATCGTCATTCATGTGATAATCGAATTCACTGTTTTTGTTATACAAGAACCAGTTAAAACGACGCACTTTATACGGACAGTTGTTTGCACAATAACGAGTACCAACACATCTGTTGTATGCCATGTGGTTTTGACCTTCACGACCATGAGATGTTGCAGCAACTGGACAAACTGTTTCACATGGTGCGTGATTACAGTGTTGACACATAACTGGCTGGAATGAAACTTGAGGATTATCTCCAGGTTTTTCCATTTCATTAAATGTAGATAATGAACTAGATAAACCTGCAATATTCTCTTTTCTTTCGTTATCACCTTCAAAAGTACTTTCAGAAGAATAATATCTGTCGATACGCAACCAGTGCATATCACGACTTCTTCTTACCTCTGCTTTACCTACAACAGGAACGTTGTTCTCAGCGTGACAAGCAATAACACATGCTCCACATCCAGTACAAGCGTTTAAGTCGATAGAAAGATTAAAGTGGTGTCCTGTTGTACGATCAAATGATTCCCATAAATCGACAGTAGTAGCTTTTACTTCTTCGTGATCCAAAGATACCATTGGTTGTTCGTTCCAAAATTCAGCATCTTTAGTATTAAAGATTTCAAGAGTAGTTTCTTTAATAATATCTCCTCTACCCATTAATGTTTTCTGTCCTTGAACACAAGCAAACTCATGTACTCCATTTGCTTTCGCAATAGAAACAGATTGAACACTATTGAAATTTTTATATAAAGCGTAAGCATTTAAACCTACAACCATTTCTTCTTTTAAAGCCGCTTTACGACCATAACCAACTGCTAAACCAAGTGTTCCAACAGCTTGTCCTGGTTGAACAATTACCGGAACATTCTCTAATTTTAAACCATCAGCAGTAGTAATTGTAGCATAGCTTCCGTTTAAACCTCCGTTTGCAACAATTTCATTTGTCAAACCAAGTTTTTTAGCATCAGCATTAGCAACTGTAACATAGTTATCCCAAGAAACTCTTGTGATTGGATCCGGAAACTCTTGCAGCCAAGGGTTGTTTGCTTGTTGTCCGTCACCTAAACCTGTTTTAGTATACAAGACTAACTCAAATCCTCCGGCAGCTTTTGACTTAGAAACCGCATTTGCAGCAGCAGCATAATCAACAGAACCACCAGATAAAGCAGTAGAACCAATTACAAAAACACCATCATGTAAAACTTTATTCCAAGAAGAACCTGCAATAATCCCAGCTGAATTAGCTTTAAGATAATCATAGAAAGTTCCAGAAACTCCATTTAATGATAATAAAACGTCTTGAAATTGTTTTGTATTGAATATAGGACGAATAGTTGGTTGAGTTAAACTATAAGTTCCTTTGGTAATCACAACATCACCCCAAGATTCTAAATAGTGAGGAGCCGGAGCAGCAATTGTAGCAACTGAAGCAGTTTCATCTTCTTTTAAAGAGAAAGCAACTGAAGTTTTTACTTTTTTCAATCCAGATACAAAAGCAACTGAATCAGCTAATGTATAAACAGGATTAATACCACTCATGATTAAAGTATGAACACTACCAGCATTCATATCTTTTATTAATTGAGATACAATCGCATTAGAACCTTTTCTAATTTGTCTTGTACCAGCTGTACTAAAAGCTTCACTAGCCAATACCTGATTGATAGCTAAAACTAATAATTGAGCATTTTTATCTTCAATTCCAGATACTAAAACTCCTTTAGAACCAGCAGCTTTTAACTGTTGAGCAGCTTTAGTAACTTCTGTTTTAAACTTGGCATCTAAAGAAACCGGAACAGAAGCACCTGCAATAATATTATAAACTAAAACTAAAGCTTGTTTTTGATCAGCCGGAGTCATTGGAACACGCTTATCAGCAGCAGCACCAGACAATGTCATGTTTGATTCAAACTGAAAATGACGTGACATTTTTCCGTTTTGAGGAATACGTCCCTGAGCATATCCGGCATCGTATCCACCACCTTGCCAATCTCCTAAGAAATCAGCTCCAACAGAAACAATTAAAGAAGCTTTTGAAAAATCGTAATCAACAAGAGCTCTTTCTCCGTAAACTGTTTCAAATGCATCTAATGCTTCAGAAGAAGAAACAGCGTCATAAACAACGTGTTTTGCATTTGGGTTTTTAGCAATAAACTCACCTATTAATTTCTCAGTAGATGGACTCGCTAAAGTATTTGTCAACAATACCACTTGCCCACCTTTTGTTTTTGCATCAGCAAGACTTGATTTAATTTTCAAATCAACAGCAGACCAGCTACTATTTTTTCCTTCCAATTTAGGCTCTTTCAAACGCATACTATCATATAATGATAAGATAGACGCATGAATTCTAGCATTGGCTGAAAACTTAGCTCCAGAAATAGTATTGTTATCAATTTTAATTGGACGACCTTCACGAGTTTTCACTAATAAGTTAGCAAAATCAAAACCATCAAAAACAGTAGTTGCATAATAATCAGCAACACCAGGAATGATTTGTTCTGGTTGTAACACATAAGGGATAGACTTGTGAACAGGACCTTCGCAAGCAGCAAGTGTAACGGCTGCAGTACTAAACCCTACGTACTTTAAAAAGTCACGACGTGAAGTTCCAGATTGAGCTAAAGCATCTGCATTTCCTAAGAATTCTTCTGTAGGAATCTCTTCAACAAATTCGTTATTTCTAAGCGCCTCAACAATAGAACTATTTTCTAGTTCTTCAACACTTTTCCAGTATTTTTTGTTTGATGACATTGTATATAAATATTAAAATCTTAATAATTCGATTAATAGTGGCATTTACCGCATTCTAAACCTCCCATTTGCGCTGCAGTCAATTTTTCTACACCGTATTTTTTAGAAAGTTCAGCATGAATTTTATCATAATATGCATTTCCTTCCATCTTAACATCAGTTTTTCTATGGCAATCAATACACCATCCCATTGTTAATTTAGAATATTGCTTCATGATTTCAAATTCCTGCACTGGACCGTGACAAGTTTGACATTCAACCCCTGCAACAGAAACGTGTTGAGAGTGATTAAAGTAAACAAAATCAGGAAGATTGTGAATACGAACCCATTTTACTGGCTGCGTTTTTCCGGTATAAGCTTGTTTAGCTTTATCCCATCCAACAGCATCGTATAATTTTTGAATTTGAGCATCGTAAAATGCTTTGCTGTACTCAGGAGTAGCAGTAGTTTCAGCAACTTCAGAGATATTTTTATGACAGTTCATACAAACATTCAAAGAAGGAATACCAGCATTTTTACTCACACGAGCAGCAGAGTGACAATATTTACAATTGATCTCGTTATCTCCTGCGTGAATTTTATGAGAATAATGAATTGGCTGAATTGGCTCATAATTTTGATCAACACCCACTTGCATTAAGAAAGCATAAACAAAATAACCACTTGCCAAAAGCAAGAATATAGAAGTAACCAATACCAAGAATTGGTTTTTAGCAAAAGCTTTCCAAATTGGAGTTCTTGCTTCTCTAGGAGCAACTTCAATACCATTATTACTAGCAACTTTAGTCAATACTTTGTTTACCATAAACAACATGACAACTAAAATACCCATAACAAGAGCAAGAGCACCTAAAATAATGTTATTAGAAATTCCACCACCTTCTACTTTTGTTCCCGGAGGCGCAGCAGAACCAGGAGTACCAGCCGCAACCGCAGGCTTTTCTTGAGAAGTATAAGCGATAATATTATCAATATCACCTGTAGCTAATTGAGGAAAAGAAGTCATCACAGACTTATTGTTTTCTTCAAAAAGTTTTACCGCAACAGCATCACCTGACTTAATAACTTCAGAGCTATTATGAACCCACTTGTAGATCCAAGCCATTTCGTGCTTAGCAGCAACCCCTCTTAAAGCAGGACCTGTTGATTTAGCATCTAATTTGTGACATGCAGCACAATTTGCATTAAAAAGTTCTTTCCCTTTTACTGGATCACCACCTGAAGTTGCAGCCGGAGCGGCAGCAGCAGGCGCCGCCGGAGCAGCAGCAGCATCTTGAGCAAATGAAGTTAGGGAGAAAATCAGCGTTAGCGATAAGCTAAGCAGTAATTTTCTGGAGATCGAATTATGGTTACCCACCTTTTTCATATAGTATAATAATTATCTACTAATTTTTGGTATGATTTTTTCTGTAGTAAATCAACAAAAAACTAATACCTTCTTTTAAAACTTGCACAAAAATACGACTTATGAACTATTCTCAAAACCTTAAAATACTCTTAAATATCAATTTATATCAATTCTAAATAATATTAAAATTTTCCATACAAACTTTAAATACTACTTTTGCATAAAAACCATCACATTATGAGAATTTTAACCCATTCAAAAAGAGTTTTCTTAACACTAACAATGTTCACTTTAGCATACAACATTCATGCTCAAGACCAGAATTTAACACTAAATCAAGATCCTAAATTCGAACAATTACTAAACGACAAACGCAAAATTAACACGTCAATAAATACAAATGACAATTATAAAATTCAAATTTTTAGCGGAAAAAGTGAGGAAGCCAAAAAAACACTAGCCGATTTCAAGAGAGAAAACACCAACATCGATGGTACAATAATTTTCAACACTCCTAACTACAAAGTAATCGTTGGAAATTTTAAAACCAGAATTGAAGCAGAAAGAAATTTAGCTGAAATCAAGAAAAAATACAAAAGTGTCTTTTTAATAAAACCAGGCAAGTAACCCCATCTTACAACAGTAGAATAAAAGGAAAAAGCAACTCAAATGAGTTGCTTTTTCCTTTTATTCTACTCAATAGACAACAAATGTGGTTTCCTTTCTAAAACCAGGATATAAAATCACCTCTTAGAAACAAAGAAAACTTTTTAAAAGATCTTAAAATCTACCCTTCAAGCTAAACCCTATTTCTTAAAACATACACTAACTTAACTTATTCCCTCTTCTTCCAGTATCTTAAGCACTTCAACTTTGGCTTCAGCCAAATCATTCTGAAAAACTAAATTATCATGAAGCCTGTCTACTGTAGCTCTACCCATCACCCTGCCCATCTGTACATCACTATACCAATGCGCATTACAAACAATACGGCTTTCACCAAAATCATATCCGCGTTTTAAGATTATTCGTTCATTGTAAGGAAATATTTCACTAAAAACTAATGCCCACGCCCAACCAACTGCAGCATGCCCTGAAGGAAAAGAGCCAACTTTACGCAGCACCTCTTCTCGTTCAGGAGTACAAGTTTTTGTATTAGTAGCCACAAACGGACGTTCACGATTATAGTAATTCTTAGCTGCGTAAGTAGACAGTCCTGCATCTGTCATTACCCTACGCATCAATAAATAAAGTTTCGGTGTTTTTACCTCACTAATCTCAATACCCAAAGTATACTCAAATGACTTAACTGCGGCTGGAAACGACAAATCTGCATCAGTAGCAGCTTGCATAAAACGAATCCTATCTTTAGACTTTATAACTTTTTTAGCATACTCCAAATCAAACTCAAAAGCTTTTGATGCATGTTCCGGTGGCGGCTCCAACAATTTCAGACTGTCTGGCATTTCCTCTTCCTTTAAATAGCCATGCAACAAATCAGGCATTATTTCCCTGAGCTGTTCAACATTTGCAAATGTGCTTAAGGCACTCTTTGATTTGAAACCTTTATTTACAAGTGTGTTAATAATATGAAATATTTTCAACCGCATAAAAAAAAATTTCGTTAACAAAATTTCATTAAAAAATAAAGCAGCACAAAGGAATTAATAAACACATTATAACACATCATAAATACATTATATTATTGTTTCAAATTATAAATTGAAACACATAGGCAATCCCATATCAAATCACATTATTCTCTTGAAAAAAAATTAGATAACATTAAAGTTTCTTTTTTTTCGAAATACAAAAAATAGTAAACAAAAAAAATCCCGATTACTCGGGATTTTATATTTGAAAAATATTTCAATTTTATTTCAATTTTTTCTTGATAGCAACTTCGTGGTACGCTTCAATAACATCTCTTTCTTCGATGTCGTTGTAACCTTTAATCTGAATACCACAATCGTAACCTTTAGAAACTTCTTTAACATCATCTTTGAAACGTTTCAAAGCAACAAGTTCTCCTGTATGTACCACTACTCCATCTCTAATAACTCTAATTTTAGAAGTTCTCATGATTTTACCATCCATAACCATACATCCTGCAATAGAACCCACTTTAGAAATTTTGAAAATCTCACGAATTTCAGCCGTTCCTAAAATCTCTTCTTTCATCTCTGGAGCTAACATTCCTTCCATCGCATCTTTCAAGTCATCGATAGCAGCGTAGATAATAGAATAGTAACGGATATCGATTTCTTCTTTATCTGCAAGTTGTCTCGCATTTCCAGCAGGACGAACGTTAAATCCGATAATGATCGCATCAGAAGCAGAAGCCAACATAACATCAGTTTCAGTAATTGCTCCAACACCTTTATGGATAATATTAATTTGAATTTCTTCAGTAGAAAGTTTAGAGAACGAATCTGATAATGCTTCAACAGATCCATCAACGTCTCCTTTAAGGATTACGTTCAATTCTTTAAACTGACCAAGAGCAATACGACGTCCAATTTCGTCAAGTGTAATATGTCTTTGTGTACGTACAGATTGTTCACGCATTAATTGAGAACGTTTAGATGCAATTTGTTTTGCTTCTTTTTCATCTTCAAAAACGTTAAACTTATCACCTGCAGTCGCAGCACCATCAAGACCTAAAACAGATACCGGAGTTGATGGACCAGCTTCTTTAACAATATGTCCGCGTTCGTCATGCATAGCTTTAATTTTACCATGATGTTTTCCTGCCAACATATAATCTCCAACTCTTAAAGTTCCGTGTTGAACTAAGATTGTAGAAACATATCCTTTTCCTTTATCAAGGAAAGCTTCAACTACAGTTCCCTGTGCTGCTTTATTTGGATTTGATTTTAAATCTAAAATCTCTGCCTCTAATAAAACTTTTTCTAATAATTCTTTTACACCTGTTCCAACTTTTGCAGAAATATCATGTGACTGAATTTTTCCACCCCAATCTTCAACAAGTAAATTCATACTAGCCAAACGCTCTTTGATTTTCTCAACATTCGCATTTGGTTTATCAATTTTATTGATTGCAAATATAATTGGCACTCCTGCAGCTTGTGCGTGAGAGATTGCCTCTTTTGTTTGTGGCATGATATCATCATCTGCCGCAACAACAATAATAGCGATATCGGTAACTTGAGCTCCACGTGCACGCATCGCGGTAAACGCCTCGTGACCCGGTGTATCTAAAAATGCAATTTTTTGACCATTATCTAAAGTAACTCCGTATGCTCCAATGTGCTGTGTAATACCTCCAGACTCACCAGCGATAACATTTTCTTTACGGATATAATCCAGTAAAGATGTTTTACCGTGATCGACGTGACCCATTACAGTAACAATTGGCGCTCTAACTACTAGATCTTCTTCTTTATCTGCAACAACCTCGATTGCTTCTTCGATATCAACAGTGATGAACTCAACTTCGTAACCAAATTCATCAGCTACAATAGTTAATGTTTCAGCATCTAAACGTTGGTTCATGGTAACCATGATACCAAGAGACATACAAGTTCCAATTACTTTAGTAATCGGCACATCCATCATGATTGCAATTTCACCTACAGTAACAAATTCAGTAACTTTAATAGTTTTACTTCCTTCGTCAAGTGCTCTTTGCTCTTCATCAGATTTCTGACGGTGCGTATCTCTTTTATCTCTTCTGTATTTAGCAGCTTTTGATTTTCCACCTTTACCTTGAAGTTTTTCAAGAGTCTCTCTAATTTGGTTTTTTACTTCCTCTTCAGTAGGCTCAACTTTAGCAACAATCGCGGGACGGTTTCCTTTTACAAAACCAGGTCTTGCGCTTCTGTTAGCATTAAAGCCTCCACCACCAGTATTTGGTGTAATTTTATTAGGATTTGGTGTTCCCGGCGCATTTCCTGTTGCAGGTTTTGGCGCACCCGGAGCTCCCGGTTTAGGAGCAATTCTCTTACGCTTATTTTTGTTCGCGTTGTTATTTGCCCCAGGAGCTCCCGGTTTGTTCGGAGTTATCTTTGGATCTTCTTTCTTTTTCTTAGGCTTATTAAATTGAGATAAATCAATAGTTTGCCCAGTAAGAGTAGTTCCTGATAATTTTTGATATTGAGTAGTGATAGTTTCCTCAGCAGTTGCAGGATCTGTAGAAATAACAGGTTCCGGCGCTACTTTAGGAGCTTCAGCTTTTACTTCTTTTTTCTCTGTAATAATAGGTTTTTCTACCTTTTTCTCTTCAGAAATCACTGGAGCTACAGGAGCCACCGGCTCTGGCTTAACGATTTCTTTTTGAACAGGTTTTTCTGGTTGAGTTGGAGCAACAACTACTTTTGGTTCTTCAGCTTTTGCCGGTTCCTCAACAATAGGAGTAGAAACAACTGCAGGTTTCTTCGGATTTAAATCAATTTTACCAACTTGAACAGGTCCGGTTACAACAGCTCTCGCTTTTATAATCTCTTGTTGTTTTTGGCGCTCCTCGTCTTGTCTGCGTTTATCCTCAATTTCTTTCTCACGTTCAACACGCAATGCTTCTTTTTCTTTTCTTTTCTCTTCTCCTACCTCTTTAGAAGCTTCCTTATTCCCCTTATCGCCCGCAAATTGGCTTTGTAGGATATTAAATTCGCTATCAGAAATTTTCGCATTTGGATTTGCATCAATAGCAATTCCCTTATCTTTTAGATAATCAACAGCTCTTTCTAACGAAATATTTAATTCCCTTAAAACCTTGTTTATTCTTATTACTCTCTCTTCAGACATATAACCTTTTTATTATTACCTTTTTCGTTGTGTTGTTAGAGCAGATTACTAGCTATCAAACTCTTCTTTTAGTATTTTCATAACATCAAGAATTGTTTCCTCTTCTAAATCTGTTCTTCTTACTAAATCTTCTACTTCTTGTTTCAAGATACTTCTAGCCGTATCTAAACCAATTTTTGCAAATTCTTCGATAACCCAGCCTTCGATTTCATCTGAAAACTCTGTTAATTCAACGTCATCATCTTCACCACTAGCAACATCACCTTCTCTGATAACATCCAGCTCATAACCTGTTAGCTGACCTGCCAATTTAATATTGTGACCTCCTCTACCAATTGCTTTAGACACTTCTTCTAACTTCAAGAATACTTCAGCTCTTTTATTTTCTTCATCAATTTTGATTGAAGAAACTTTTGCCGGGCTTAATGCTCTTGTAATAAACAATTGAATATTGTTTGTATAATTGATTACGTCGATATTTTCGTTTCCTAACTCACGAACAATTCCGTGAATACGAGATCCTTTCATACCAACACAAGCTCCAACAGGATCAATTCTATCATCATAAGAATCTACCGCTACTTTTGCTTTTTCACCAGGAATACGAACTACATTTTTTACTGTAATTAATCCGTCGAAAACTTCAGGAATTTCTTGTTCAAACAATTTCTCCAAAAACTTCTCAGAAGTCCTAGACATAATAATTTGAGGTTTGTTTCCTTTTAATTCAACGCTTTCAATGATTCCACGTACATTATCTCCTTTACGGAAAAAGTCAGACGGAATTTGTTTTTCTTTCGGAAGTACAATTTCGTTTCCTTCGTCATCTACTAAGATAACAACTCTAGGACGAACATGGTGCACTTCGGCAGTATAAATATCACCAATAATATCTTTAAATTGTTTATAAAGATTTGTATTATCGTGTTCGTGAATTTTAGATATTAAGTTTTGACGTAAAGCTAAAATAGCTCTTCGTCCCAAATCAATTAATTTTACTTCTTCAGAAACTTCTTCACCAATTTCAAAATCCGCTTCAATCATTCTTGCTTCAGTCAAGGTAATTTCTTCGTTTTCAAAATCCAGATCTTCGTCAGCAACGATTACTCTTCTTCTCCAGATCTCCATATCTCCTTTATCAGGATTTATGATGATGTCAAAGTTATCATCAGAACCGTATTTTTTCTTCAATGCATTTCTAAACACGTCCTCTAAAATTGCCATAAGCGTTACACGATCAATAAGTTTATTATCTTTAAACTCTGAGAATGAATCGATTAATGCTAAATTTTCCATGCGAATTCTTTAATTAAAATGTTACTGTAACAATTGCCTCTTTAATTTCTGTATAAGGTATTTGTTGCTCTTTTTGAACTGTTTCTTTTCCTTTTCCTACTTTTTTCGGTTCTCTTGCTTTCCAAGACAAAATTATAAAAACATCGTTAGCTTCCACTAATTCTGCCTCAATTTTTTCAGTATTTGTAGTAACAATCAACGTTCTACCAATATTTTTCTTGTATTGCCTTGTCATTTTCAATGCCGATCCTACTCCAACCGATGCTACTTCAAGCGAAAAATCCTGTTCTTCACGATCCAGATTATTCTCGATTGCACGACTAATATCAATACAATCCTGCAGCGCCACTCCACTATCTCCGTCTAAGCCCACACTAATTTTAAAAGAGTCCGAGATAGCCAGATCAATCAAAAAGATTGATGGTTTTTCCAGAAGAGCTTCTGTAATTAATCCGTTTACTTTTTCTTTAAATGTCATAATTTTATAAAAAGAGGGGACACTTAGTCCCCTCATTATTTAGATTTTAATAAATAACGGTGCAAATATAGTGTTTTTTTTATAAATCAAAATAAATAGATTGCTCTAAAAATATTTCTTATCTTTATAGTAGCATTAAAATAACGGAATTTCACATTATTTAACCCCCTAAAAACTATGAAACGAATCCTTGTACCTACCGACTTCTCAGAACACGCAGAAGACGCTTTGAAAGTTGCTGCTAAAATCGCCAAAAAAAACGATTCTGAAATTATCATTTTGCACATGCTGGAACTACCGCATCAAATGAACGATGCAATTTTAGGAGGTACCAGCATTCCAGAAACAATGCTTTTTATGAAAAAAGCAAACGAAATGCTGGACGAAACCTCAGCAAGACCATATCTACAAGGAATACAAGTGACCGAAATCGTAAAAATGGACAAGCCAATTCATGGAATTACTCAAGTAAGCCAAGACAATGAAATTGATCTAATCGTTATGGGATCACATGGCTCTTCTGGAATCGAAGAACTACTAATAGGCTCAAATACCGAAAAAGTAGTACGAAATTCAGAAATTCCCGTTTTGGTAATCAAAAAAGACATTTCAGATTTCAAGGTAGAAAATATTGTTTTCGCTTCAGATTTTTCCGAAGAAACCAAGAAACCATTCGAAAAACTTTTGAATTTCACTAAATTCTTTGGATCAAAAATACATTTTGTTACAATCTGCACTCCAAATAGCTTCAAGCCAAGTCACATTGTCGAAAAAACCATGAATGATTTTATATCTCAATTCAACATTACCAACTACACCTCTCAAACATACAACGACACCAATATCGAAAAAGGAATTATCAATTTCTCAAATGGCATAAATGCCGATATTATCGGAATGTGCACACACGGAAGAACCGGCTTTGCTCATTTTTTTAACGGAAGTATTAGTGAAGGACTGGTAAATCACACCATAAGACCTGTTATTACTTTTAAAATTTAAACTAAAATACTTTTTAAAACACAAAAGACGTAATGAAACAAAGACTTTTTTTTATCTAAAGTTTACCGCATAAAAAAAGCCTCTCGACTGAGAGGCTTCTTGTTGGTCTACTAGGACTCGAACCTAGAAAGACTGCACCAAAAACAGTTGTGTTACCATTACACCATAGACCAATAAGAACACTTAAGCGAATGCAAATTTAAAGCTTTTTTTAGTTTACACAACCTTTTAGCTTATAAAAAAAGCCTCCCAATCGAGAGGCTTTTTATGTTGGTCTACTAGGACTCGAACCTAGAAAGACTGCACCAAAAACAGTTGTGTTACCATTACACCATAGACCAGCAGTGCGGTTAAGCGAGTGCAAATTTAAAGCTTTTTTTAGTTTGCGCAAACTTTTTGATAAAAAAAATTCATTTTTTTTCGTTTTCCATTCTTCAAAATCCGTAATGATTTCGCAAGTATTTCACAAACAACGAATTACTTTAACCAAATACTTTTATAGAATTTTTTGTTAATGCTCACTTCTTTAAACAAAAAAACATTTTCTTTGTAGGATAGAAAACATACAAAATTTTAACACCTTAATATGGCACAATTCAATTTCAATAAATGGAATACAATTATTGGTTGGTTTGCATTTGCAATCGCTTTAATTACCTACACATTAACTGTCGAACCTACCATGAGCTTTTGGGATTGTGGCGAATATATTGCCACAGCAGCTAAACTAGAAGTTGGCCACCCTCCAGGAGCTCCCCTATTTCAAATGATGGGTGCTTTTTTTGCTATGTTTGCTATAGATGCTCAACATGTTGCCGTAATGGTAAATATGATGTCTGTTTTCTCAAGCGCATTCACTATTCTATTTATGTTTTGGTCTTCATCAATGATTCTAAAAAAAATCGTTGCTCGTTTTGCCGAAATTGATCAAAACAATTCAATTGTCATATTAGGAAGTTCTTTTGTTGGAGCTCTAGCTTATACTTTCTCTGATAGCTTCTGGTTTAATGCCGTTGAAGCCGAAGTTTATGCAATGGCCTCATTATTAATTGCATTACTTTTTTGGCTTGGATTACGTTGGGAACAAGACATGGATAAACCAAAAGGAAATAAATGGTTATTAATCATCTCTCTTGTTATCGGACTTTCATTTGGTGTTCACTTCATGGCGCTTTTGACCATTCCTGCAATTGGTTTTCTTTATTATTTCAAACACTACGAAAAAGTTACCATAAAAAACTTCATCATTGCTAATGCCGTAGTAATTGCTATTTTGCTGTTTATCTTCAAATTGCTATTACCATTAACAATGGCTTTCTTTGGTAAAACCGAAATTTTCATGGTAAACAGTATGGGATTACCTTTTAATTCAGGAACCATTTTTGTTGCCCTATTATTTATTGCTTTCTTTTATTTTGGCCTTAAATACACCAAGCAAAAAGGATTAGTTTTCTATAACACCATTATTCTTTGCATTCTATTTATCCTGATTGGTTTCTCAACCTGGCTAATGCTACCGGTTCGTGCCAACGCGAATACTGTAATTAATGAAAATAAACCATCTGATGCTACCGAGGTTTTAGCCTATTATAATCGTGAACAATACGGTGTAAATCCTTTGTTTTACGGGCCTCAATATACAGAAGTTTTTGCTGGACTGGATGCTAAAAATCCTTATTTAGACAAAAAACCCAACTACGAAAGAGACTATAAAACAGGTAAATATATAATTACCAACAATTATAAAAATGCCGAACAAAACACAGATGACAACCAGAAAACGATTCTGCCAAGAATGTGGAGTACAGAAACTGGACACATCCAAAACTACATTAGCTTCACAAGTCCTCCTACTTTCAAAATAAATCCAAACTATAATTATGAGGATGATTTAGCGAAATACGGAATTGACGCTAGTCAGTTAAGTGAAGAAGAATACAATAAAGCTACTGCACAATTGCGCAATGAAGTTGAGAAAACAGTATCTGAATTTAGACACGCATATGCTCAAAAACAAATCGACAACGAAGGTTATGTTAAATTCTTAAAAAGCTATGGCGATTATTTAATTATCGAAAAACCTACAACAGCAGATAATTTCAGTTTTATGTTCGAATATCAATTTGGATATATGTACTGGAGATATTTGATGTGGAATTTTGTTGGACGCCAAAGTGATGTTCAAGGAAAATATGATAATCTTGACGGAAACTGGATTAGCGGAATTAAAGCGCTTGATTCTTTACACCTTGGTTCTCAGGATAAATTACCATCTGATGTTTTAAACAACAAAGGACGTAACGTTTATTTCTTCCTGCCATTTATCCTGGGCTTAATTGGAATAATGTATCATGCGAATAAAGACCTTAAAAGTTTTTATGTTCTTTTGGCATTATTCTTATTTACCGGAATCGCATTAAAAATATACTTGAACGAACGACCTTTTGAACCTCGTGAAAGAGATTATGCACTCGTAGGATCCTTTTATGTATTTGCCATCTGGATAGGTTTTGGAGTTTATTCTTTATATGAAAGTATCCAGAAATATATTGCTCCAAAAATTGCCGGGCCAATTATTATTGCAGCAAGTTTATTGGCAGCTCCTGTTTTAATGGCATCTCAAAACTGGGATGATCATGACAGATCAGGAAAATATACAGCAGTTGCAATGGCAAAAGCTTACCTAAACTCTTGTGATAAAGATGCTATTTTATTTACCATTGGTGATAATGATACTTTCCCACTCTGGTACGCACAAGAAATTGAACATTTCAGAACCGACGTGAAAATCGTAAATACGAGTTTATTTATGACGGATTGGTATATTGATCAAATGAAAGCGAAATCATACGAATCTGAGCCATTGCCAATATCATTTACACACGATGAATATGTTGGAGACAAACTGGATTATGTAGCTTATATCCAGAAAGTCGAAACTCGCTGGGACATTAAAGATTTAATGTCTTTCATCAAGAACCCTAAATCTACTGTTGGATTACAAAACGGACAAACAATTCATTTTTACCCAACAAATAAAATTAGAATTAACGTTGATAAAAACGCCATCATTAAAAACAAAGTTGTAAATCCAAAATACAACGACTCTATCGTGCCTTATATCGATATTGACATCAAAGGAAGCGCTTTGTACAAAAACCGCTTAATGATGTTGGATATCCTGGCTAATAACAATTGGAAAAGACCAATTTATTTTAGTGGAGGAGCTTTTGATGACGAAGATTATCTTTGGTTGAAAAACTATTTACAATTAGACGGAATGGTCTACAAATTAGTTCCTATTAAAAATGTTCCGTCAAAAGATGGCGGACCTATGGATATGGGACAAATTGATGCTGACAAAATGTACGACATTGTAATGAAATGGGATTGGGGCAATAGCAATGGTAACATTTATCACGATCCTGAAACCAGAAGAAACAGCATAACATACCGCACGAATTTATCGCGTTTAACGGATCAACTTATCGAAGAAGGTAAAATTGATAAAGCTAAAAATGTTATCGATTTAGCAATAACAAAAATGCCTTTGGATAAATTTGGATATTATTCGTTAGTTGAGCCTTTTGCTAACGGATATTATAAAGTTAACGAAACCGCAAAAGCACATGATTTGCTTAATAAACTAGTTCAGAAATACAGAGAGAACTTAAATTATTATGCAACCTTAACTCCAGGTGATCAAACAGACTTAGCAATGGATATTATTACTGATATCGAACGCTACAGAAGTTTACTGGAAGTTATGAAGAAAAACAACGACAAAGCATTCTACGAGAAGCATAAAGTAACATTCAATACTTATGTAAACGTTTTTGAACGTTTTGGTCGAGAAAAAGAATAATATACGAAAAATATAGCAATTAAAAAAATGCAGCACTGTTTGATAAATAGCGCTGCATTTTTTAAATTTACATATCTCTACTAAATCCTTTCAAGATGAGCTTTTATTGGGTAAAAACAAATTCATTCATTAAAAGGGTATTTTCTAAATATTGTTGGGACATTCCAAACAAAGAAAAGAAAATATACCTCACTTTTGATGATGGCCCAACTCCAGAGGTTACAGACTGGGTTTTATCTGAATTGAAAAAATTTGATGCGAAAGCCACTTTTTTCTGTATCGGAAAAAACATCAAAGCCAATTTATCTTTATTTGAAAAACTAATCACCGAAGGACATTCTATCGGAAATCACACTATGAATCACGTTAATGGCTGGAAAAGCCATACAAACGACTATATCCAGAACGTACAGAATTGCGCTGCAGTTCTCGAAGAAGAAAAAACATGCAACCTGATATTTCGTCCTCCTTACGGGAAGATAAAAAAAGCGCAATCTAAAATTCTAAGAAAGCTAGGCTACAAAATAATTATGTGGGATGTTTTAAGCGCTGATTTCGATCAAAGCATTACTCCGGAAAAATGTCTTCAAAACGTTACCAAAAACGTAAAATCAGGAAGCGTCATTGTATTTCATGACAGCATAAAAGCATCGCAAAATTTAAAATTTGCGTTACCTAAAACCTTACATTTTTTAAAAGAAAATGGATATAAATTTGATATTATTCACTAAATAATAACAAATAAGAAGAGTAGTATTCTATAAATTAAATTGCTCCTGGACAATTCCAATAATTGTATTTGCATCAAGTTCTCCTGATTGTCTCCAAATCATTTGCCCTTCTTTGTAAATCATTAAAGTAGGAAGTCCTTTTATACGTAGTGCTTCTGCTAATTCCTGATTTTTATCCACATCAATTTTAATTACCTTGGCTTTATCGCCAAGTGCAGCTGCAACATCCTTAATAACAGGATGCATCGATACAGATGATTCGTTCCAATCTGTGTAAAAATCAATCAACACTGGAACTTGAGCATTTATAAGTTCTCCAAATTTTGACATAAAACCAAAAATTTAATTCTTTTTTATTCTGTTAAAAAGAGATAATTATATACAAATGTAGCATTTTTAACGAATTAAGCCACATTCTTCCCTTTTTTTAGTTCAATCACCGTTATTTCAGGCATAATACCTACTCGGCCTGGATAAGCATGAAAACCGAAACCTCGGTTAACATAAACATACCTTCCTACATTTTCATATAATCCAGCCCATTGTTTATAGATGTATTCTGCCAAACTCCATTTAAAATATCCCGGAATTTCAATTCCAAATTGCATGCCATGCGTATGACC
>NZ_OY730235.1 GCF_963422545.1 uncultured Flavobacterium sp. | reverse complement strand
CCCAGCCTGTCTCGATACCAAACGGCACAGTAAACAAAAAATATTTGGCAAAGATTGATTTCAATACTTTGGGCTGGAATGATATTATTTCTTTTGAAATTAAAGGTTTAGAAAATACAGGTCTCGAGTTTAATCAAAATAATGAATTAGTTGGAGTTCCGGAAATAAGCGGAGATTTAAAAATAAAACTAGTATTTAGAGTTCAAGACGAACCGGAAGATTCGGTTTTAAATGAAAAAATAATAACACTTATTGTAAATCCAGATCCAAAATCTTTATGGAAAAATCTTGAAAGCGATAAAAACGATCCTTTCTCGAAACCGGATAATGAAGCCGTTGCTGCTAAATTTTTAGATAAAAACATTGTAATAGCATCAAAAAGAGGAAGAAGTCATGCTAATGTCGGCTCATTTAGAGAAGACGATTTTGCATTTAAAAATTTCAAAGAAACAGGCTGGAGTGTTCTCGCCGTTTCTGATGGAGCGGGTTCGGCAAAATTATCAAGAAAAGGATCAAATTTAGCCTGTAATTCAGTTATTCAATATTTTGAAGAAAATTTGAAAGCAGAAAATCTAAAAGAATTTGATCAGGTTTTGGCCGATCATCATAATAAAGTAAGCGAGGAAACATCAAAAAAAATAAGTCATTTTGTTTATCAAAACCTTTCAAAAGCAGCACATTTTGCACATCAAAAAATAGAAGAATTCGCAATAGAAAACAAAACCGATTTAAAGAACTTTCATGCTACTTTAATTTTTACTTTGGTTAAAAAATATGATTTTGGATATGCCGTTCTAACATTCGGAATTGGTGACTGCCCAATTGGGTTATTAAATAAAGATCTAACCGAAATAAAATTAATGAACTGGCTTGATGTTGGTGATTTTGGCGGCGGAACGCGTTTTATTACCATGCCCGAAATTTTTCAAAATGATAAATTTTCGACGCGATTTGGTTTTAAATTAGTCGATGATTTCTCTTATTTAATGCTGATGACAGACGGAATTTACGATCCTAAATTTGTAGTTGAAGCCAATTTGGAAAAAGTCGAAAAATGGAACGATTTTCTGGAAGATTTAAAAGGAAAAAAATGAAGATGGAATTAAAGTTGATTTTGATCCGGAAAACCCTGAAATTGCACAACAGCTTTCGACCTGGATGGATTTTTGGAGTCCGGGAAATCATGACGACAGAACCCTTGCTATAATTTATTAAGTATGAGTACGATTACAGTAAAATCTATTAATGACAACTCCAAATCCTATCAGTTTGTAGATAATGGCGAACCTATGCGCGGTGGTGTAAAGGATGTTTATTTTAGTCCCGATAGAAAATATGTAGTAGCGATTTTTAGAGAAAAACTAGATTTTAATCAAAAAGAGAGACTGCAAAGAATAACAAATAAATATTTAGTTCAAATTCAAAACGGAGATGCAGGCGATTATTATCTAAACGAAGTATACAGATGGCCAACTGATGTTATTGAGCATAACGGATTAACTGGAATCATTGTGCCTATTTATGATTCTAAATTTTTCTTTAGAAAAGGATATGAAACCAGCGATTTAATTCAGGGAAAAGAAAAAAACGGAAAATGGTTTGCGGGATCAAAATTTAGAAATCCGCATTTTCCGCTCCGAGTAGCAAAATCAGAATTAGGCGATTGGCTGAGTTATTTTCAGGTTTGTGTTAATTTGACCCGCGGTGTAAAAAAAATGCATGCCATGGGATTAGCACATTCTGATTTGTCATACAATAATGTTCTAATAGATCCAATCAATAAATCGGCTTGTATGATTGATTTGGATGGACTTGTAGTTCCGGGTTTATTTCCGGCCGAAGTAATTGGAACAGCCGAGTTTATAGCTCCAGAAGTACTTTCGACCAAACATTTAAATAAAACAGATCCAGATAGAAAATTACCAAGCAGATTGACAGATTTACATGCATTACCGGTTTTAATCTATATGTTTTTATTGCACAGACATCCCTTAAAAGGAGGAAAGGTGCATGACCTTGATACCGAAAAAGATGATTTGTTATCGATGGGAGAAAAAGCAATGTTTGTAGAACATCCAACTGATCCCACAAACAGACCAAAACTCAATCAGGTTTCTAAATGGGATTTGCCCTGGGCCGATATAACCAAATTGCCGTATACCATTATAGGCCCGTATTTAAAAACCTTATTTGATAAAGTTTTTATAGACGGATTACACAACCCAATGCAAAGACCAAATGCCGAAGAATGGGAAATTGCATTATTGAAAACAACTGATTTAATGCAGAAATGCCATAACGCTTTATGTGAACAAAAATGGTATGTTTTTGACAACACAAATACACCAAGATGTCCGTTTTGTAATACGGCTCACAAAGGCACGCTTCCGGTTTTAGATCTCTATTATCAGTTTCAGGAAACCGTCTGGAAACCCGAGAATCATAGATTAATGGTTTATAACGATCAATATTTGTGTCAATGGCATGTTAATCGTAATATTGCGCGAAATGAAAAATTGACGGCAGAACAAAAAGTGCCTGTAGGTTATTTTACTTTCTATAATGATAAGTGGGTATTTGTCAATCAAAAGCTGACATCATTAAAAGACGTTACTGAAAACAAAGAAATTCCTATCGGTACAATGCTCGAGCTTACAGATGGTAAAAAAATACTGCTTTCAAAAGAAGGTGGCGGCAGAGTTATAGTAGTTACAATGGCCAATAAATAATTTAAAATCTAACCTAATTAATATTTAAAAATGAACGAATTAATTCTTCACATTAGCACACTATGGCAAGAAATAATCAGCCATCCAGGAGCATCATTAGCGATTATTGGAAATCTAATAATTATTGAAAGTTTACTTTCGGTTGATAATGCGGCTGTTTTGGCTACAATGGTAATGGACTTGCCACAAAATCAACGGGATAAAGCACTAAAATATGGTATTTGGGGAGCTTATTTCTTTAGAGGATTGGCTATGATTTTTGCTGCTTTTCTAATAAAAATTTGGTGGCTTAAACCACTGGGAGGATTGTATTTACTATACTTAGTCTATGATTACTGGAAAAGTAAACAAACTGAAAGTGAAGATGATGATACAATAGACAAAGAAAGTAATTGGCTATATAAACTCACAGTTGGATCATTAGGTACTTTTTGGGCAACAGTATGTCTTGTTGAATTAATGGATATGGCATTTTCTATTGATAATGTTTTTGCAGCTGTAGCTTTTACACCCAATATTATTTTAGTTTGTATCGGTGTTTTCATAGGTATTTTGGCAATGCGTTTTATTGCGCAATGGTTTGTAAAACTAATGGAGAAATATAATTTTCTTGAAACTGCGGCTTTCATAGTAATTGCAATTTTAGGTATTAAATTAACGTTATCTCTAGTGGAGCATTTTTATCCTGAAAGTCCATTTAGTGTTTTCTTAGGTAGTCATACTGCTGATATTGGTATTTCTGTTTTGACTGTAGCAATTTTCTTTATACCTATTTTAACTTCAATATTTTTTAATTTTCCAAAAAAGAATTTAGTTTCTTCTAATGATTAACTTTTTATTTATTAGATACCTATTTAGTTTAAAAAATGGAGTGAAAATGTACTTATCCTTTTTACTTTTTTAAGTCATAATGTTTTAAAATCTAACAAAATGAACCGATATCTAAAGTGTGATTTAGAAGAGTAGCTTTTGATTTTTGTGTTTAAAAAATTAAATATGGTTTTTTGAACTCAGAAGGACTAGATTCAATTTTTTAAATTACAATAAAAGGTTAGATCATGTAGATAAATTTTTAATTTTAAGATAAAAGCAAAAGAGCCAACAAGTAATTGTTGGCCCTTTTTTTATATATAGGGTTGTTATTTTTGAAGTAAATTTATAAAATGGAGATTCTCAATTTATCCAAAATCCAAAATTCAAAAACTGAGAATCTGAACCATTTTATAAAAATATAGATACAGATTTATACTCTGTATTGCTTGTCTTTTATGGGAGCAAACTAGCTTTATTAGTCCCGGTGCTTTGCTTTTTTGAGGGTTGTATTTTAGCTTTTCTCATTCCCTTGAATACAAAGTTACGACAGAAGTACTTCAGGAAATTTATATAATTTTTGCTATTTATTATAGATTTTTCACATGAAGATGTTCTTATTAATATAACAGCGCAATGAAAAAAATGAGTATTTTTGAAATCTTATTTTTTTATTACAATGAAACTTCAAATACAAGAACTTACTACGGTCGAAGAAATGTTGGCACAAATTGAAACCATGAGATTTCTTTATCCAAATTTATCTGTCGAGAAATATAAAACATACCTTTCAGATATGGTTCCGCATAATTATATTCAGATTGGTGTTTTTGAAAATGGAGTTTGTTTGGGTATTACCGGCTGTTGGTCCTCGACTAAATTATGGACGGGAAAGTATCTTGAAATAGATAATTTTGTCGTAAATCCTGAGGTTAGATCTAAAGGAATTGGAAAATTACTGACAGATTATATTGAACAAAAAGCCATAGACACAGATTGCAGTAGTATAGTTTTAGATGCTTTTACCGGAAATTTTGCCGCACATCGTTTTTATTATAACCAAGGATATGGACCAAAAGGTTTTCATTTTGTTAAAATAGTAGACGAAAACAAAATGACTCATTAAATTTAGGGACAAGTTTTTTTATTGAACCTAATAAATCAACATTAAACCAAAGAATTGGTTATTTTTGTTTTATAAATTTTATTACACACATATATTTTGGGATTATATAAAAATCTATTCAAACAAACTGCTATTTATGGATTAGCAACGGTTCTGCCGCGAATGCTAAGTTTTCTATTGGTCAGATTGTATACAGGTATTTTACCAACTGCAGAATACGGAGAAGTTTCGATCGTTTTGTCTTGGATGGTTTTCTTTAACGTGGTACTTTCTTACGGAATGGAAACCGCTTTTTTTAGATTTTATAGTAACGAAGAAGATAAGAAAAACGTAATTGCAACTTCTACAATATCCATATTTTGGTCGTCGATAATTTTCTTATTTGCAGCATTAATTTTTAGAAATACACTTGCAAGTCTTGCAGAAGTTGACGTACAATATGTTACTTATACCATTTGGATTTTAGTTTTAGATGCTTTGGTTTTAATACCATTTTCTAAACTTAGAGCCAATCAAAGACCAAAGGTTTATGCAGCAATTAAAATTGGAAATGTACTAATCAATTTATTGCTAAACATATTCTTCTTAATGTATTTGCCTAAACTGGCCGCTTCAAATCCTAATTCGGTTTGGGATAATTTATATGTAGAGAATTTCCAGATTGCTTATATTTTTATTGCAAATCTTCTGGCGAGTTTAGCCACTTTTATTGTGCTTTCGCCAAATTATCTTTCATTGGGAAGAAAATTTGATCCGGTACTTTGGAAAAAAATGATGAAATACGGTTTACCAATTTTGGTTGCCGGATTAGCATTTGCAGTAAATGAGCATTTTGATAAAATTCTTTTAGGATATTTATTACCGGAAAACCTTGCAAAATCTGAAGTCGGTGCTTATTCAGCCTGTTATAAATTAGGATTATTTATGGTTCTGTTTGCAACAGCTTTTAGATTAGGAATCGAACCTTTCTTTTTTAGTCATGCTAAAAGTGAGAACGCACCACAAACTTATGCCGTAATTACAAAATATTTTGTTATTCTGGGATCGTTAATTTTGTTGGGAGTTATTGTTTTTGCAGACGTTCTGAAATATCTTTTGCTTGACAATAAATCCTATTGGGAAGCAATGAAAGTAGTTCCGTTGATTATCCTGGCGAACTTCTTTTTAGGAATTTACAACAATTTATCAGTTTGGTATAAACTGACAGACAAAACACAAATAGGGGCTTATATTTCGATTGTAGGCGCTATTTTGACTTTGGTTTTAAATTATTATTTAATTCCAAAATACAGTTACTATGGTTCTGCAATTGCAACCATTTCTGCTTACGGAAGCATGATGTTGATTTCTTATATTTTAGGAAACAAATATTATCCGATACCTTATGATATGAATAAAATTGGAGCTTATTTAGGAATTTCAATAGTGTTTTCGGCTATTTCTTTTTATGGATTTAGAGAAAATTATTTTGTTGGAATTCCGTTATTTTTAGGCTTTATCTACTTTGTTTATCATAACGAAAAAGACACAATTAAGGGAATTATGAATAAAAAATAAGCTTACTTTTTAAGCTTTTAGAATAAAAATGAAAATACAAATTATCAATAAATCACAACACGCTTTACCAAACTACGAAACAATTGCTTCGGCAGGAATGGATTTGCGTGCCAATTTAACTGAAGTTATTACGTTAAAACCATTAGAGAGAGCCATTGTAAAAACGGGACTTTTTATTGAGTTGCCTATTGGTTACGAAGCACAAGTTCGACCAAGAAGCGGATTAGCAGCAAAAAGAGGAGTAACGGTTTTAAATTCTCCGGGAACCGTTGACGCAGATTATAGAGGTGAAATAGGTGTAATTTTAGTAAATTTATCAAATGAAGAATTTGTAATTGAAAACGGAGAAAGAATTGCACAATTAATTATAGCCAAACACGAAAGAGCGGAGTGGATAGAAGTTGAAGAACTTTCTGAAACATCAAGAGGCGAGGGCGGATTTGGAAGTACTGGAGTAAAATAGTTTTTAGTCGCAGTCACAGTAATCAGTTTTTGCACTTTGTGACCTTAAAAATGAAATGAAAAACTTTGTAATCTTTGCGAAAAAAACTTTGTGAACTTTGCGGTTAAAATTTCAGCACGAAGCGAAAATAAATTAATCTTTGAGATTAAAAATCTAGAACCAAACTAAGAAGATTTTAACAGATCTTCCCATAAAAAATAAAAACAAAAATGAAAATAATCGTTCCAATGGCAGGTCGAGGATCAAGACTTAGGCCACATACATTAACAGTTCCAAAACCATTAATTCCCGTTGCAGGAAAATCAATCGTTCATCGTTTGGTTGAAGATATTGCCAAAATTTTAAAAGAACCTATTGAAGAAGTTGCTTTTATTTTAGGAGATCCTGCTTTTTTTGGAGATGATCTTGTGGCAAGTTTGGAGGAATTGGCCGGAAGTTTGGGCGCTAAAGCTTCAATCTATCGTCAGGATTTACCATTAGGAACAGGTCACGCTATTATGTGTGCCAAAGAATCGTTATCTGGACCCGCTGTAATTGCTTATGCAGATACTTTAATCAGAGCTGATTTTGAATTAGATCCGGAAGCAGATGCTGTAATTTGGGTTAAACAAGTAGAACAGCCGGAAGCTTTTGGAGTTGTTAAATTAAATGATTATAACGAAATTGTAGAATTGGTTGAAAAACCAAAAGAATTTGTCAGCGATTTAGCAGTTATCGGAATTTATTATTTTAAAGAAGTTGGAGATTTGAAAAAAGAACTTCAAGGTGTTCTGGATAATAATATTCAGAATGGTGGAGAGTATCAAATCAACGACGGAATTAAAGCGATGATGACTAACGGAAAAGTTTTTAAAACTGGCAGCGTTGACGAATGGATGGATTGCGGAAACAAAGATGTTACGGTAGAAACAAATTCCAGAATGTTGGGATTCCTGCATAATGACGGAGAACATTTAGTAGATTATGATGTAAAACTGGAAAATTCAACAATTATTCCACCATGTTATATTGGAGAAAATGTAGTGTTAAAAAACACAACAATTGGTCCAAATGTATCAATTGGTAAAGGTTGTCACGTAAGCGATAGTGTTATTAAAAACAGTTTAGTGCAGACTTTTTCTCAAATAAAAAATGCGAGTTTAGACAATGCAATGATTGGAAATCACGTTGTTTATGATGGTAAATTTAGCAGTATCAGTATTGGAGATTATTCGGTTTTAGAATAAATTATAGTTTTAAGTAAATTCGTTTTTGTTTAAAGATTAAATTTTAGAAATGATACAAAAAGGAGTTTTAGCAATTTTATTTTTCGTTTTGCTTAGCAATCCAACTTTGGTTATGGCTCAAACTGAACCGGAAGATATTGCTATGGCTGAAGATGAGTATCAAGACTCTTTTTATGAATCTTTAAAACAAAAAGGAATTGAAAATTATGATAAAGCTATTGTATCATTAGAGAAATGTATCAAGCTGAAACCTAATGATGCTGTAGCTTATTTTGAATTAGGGAAAAATTATCTGGCTCTAAAACAATATAGTAATGCCCAGACCTCTTTTGAAAAAGCGACTCAATTAGACCCAAAGAATAAATGGTTTTGGTTAGGGATTTATGATGTAAGTTATGAAACCAAAAATTATCCTTTGGCAATTGAAACAATTCAGAAAATAATTGTTTTTGATGAAGAGTACAAAGACGATTTGATTTCGTTGTATATGATTACCAATCAATATGACAAAGCACTTTTGGCGATCAATGAAATGAATGATAAATTTGGAAAATCAGAAGATCGTGATCGATATAAAATGCAAATTATGTCTCAGGGCAAATATCAAAACGCCGAAGCTTCAAACCTGATTGAGCAGATTAAAAAAAATCCAAAAGAAGAATCGAATTATGTCGACCTGATTTTTATATATTCGAAAACAGAAGAAACAGATAAAGCGTTAGAAGTTGCGAAACAATTGGCTAAGGAAATTCCAAATTCTGAGTGGGCACAAGTAAGTTTATTCAAAGGATATTTGGATGCAAATCAAGCCGACAAAGCAATTAAATCAATGAATGTGATTTTGTCAAGTTCAAAAATTGATTCAAAAATTAAGCATCGTACCTTAAATGAGTTTTTAATTTATGTGAATAAAAACCCGAAGTATGCGCCTGATTTAGAAAAAGCAATATCTTATTTTGATAACGATCCAAATGTTGATGTTGCAAAAGAAATTGGGAAATTTTATCATAGTAAAGGTCAGTATGAAAATGCAATTAAATATTATGAAAAAGATTTAAAAGCAAATTCAGATACAGATCGCGAAACAAATTTGCTTTTGCTTGAAGCCTATGCTCTGGCAAAACAATTTGAGCCAATGACTAAACGAGCCATGACGATGATTGAAGTTTATCCGAGTCAGTCGCAGTTTTATTATTATGCAGGTTTAGGAAACAATAAATTGCAACAATTTAAGAATGCAAAAACCGTTTTAGAAATGGGGCTTGATTATGTCGTAGACGACAAAACACTTGAAGCAAATTTTAATATTCAGCTTGGAGAGGCTTATAATGGTTTGGGAGATGCTAAGAAAAAAGAGGAATACTTTTTGAAGGCAAATGAATTATTAAAACAAAAGAAGTAAAAGAGAGAATTTCAAATGAAAAAATATATTGCAATATTGTTACTGTCGGTTTTTGTGATTTCTTGTAAATCAAAAATGCCGGCTGTTCAAAATAATACCGATAACACTGAAGTTACAATAAAAGAAGACAAAAAAGTAATAGAGAAACATTATAACAATAAGTTAGATTTTTCGACTTTATACATAAAAGCAAGTGCAAAATATGTTGACGAAAAACAAAGTCAAAATGTAGCGGCCGAAATTAAAATAGAAAAAGACAAACAAATTTTAATAAGCGTTCGTTTTTTAGGAATTACAATGGCAAAAGCATTGATTACGCCAACAGCAGTAAGCTATTATGAAAAAATAAACAGCACTTATTACGAAGGAGATTTTACAAGTTTGAGCAAATGGTTAGGAACAGAATTGGATTATTCTAAAGTTCAGAATCTGTTGGTTGGAGAAGCTTTAGACGATTTAAAAAAGGGAAAATATACACAGACAATTGTAGAAAACCTTTTTCGTTTAGACGATGAAAAAGATGCCAATTTGAAAAAATCATTCTATATTGATTCTGAAAAATATTTGTTGCAAAAAGAAGAAATTTCACAACCTGCAGAAAGCAGAATGTTGCAAATTAATTATGCAGACAGCAAAGATTTTAGTCAGGGAACACTTCCAACAAGCATTGCAATTAATGCTATACAGCCCAAAGGAAGA
Source organism: uncultured Flavobacterium sp. (assembly GCF_963422545.1). NCBI lineage: Bacteria > Pseudomonadati > Bacteroidota > Flavobacteriia > Flavobacteriales > Flavobacteriaceae > Flavobacterium > uncultured Flavobacterium sp. The sequence goes on along the minus strand of NZ_OY730235.1, from coordinate 7,734 downwards.
ACAAATATTAATTTAAATTACAACAATATTTCGTTTAATGAAGAACTTTCTTTTCCATATAGTGTGCCTGGAGGTTATAAGAAAGTTATAATTAAGTAAATTTGCAAAAAGAAAAAAGAAACATGCCAAAATTTCTCCTAAGCCTAATTTTTATTTGTGCCACTACTTTTATGTGGGCGCAAGATTCGCAACAAGAAAAACTGGAACAACGTAAAGCTCAAATTCAGCAAGAAATTAGAGATAACGAAAAGATATTGCAATCAGTAAAGAAAAAAGAAAAATCAGCAGTAAATGTTTTTTTAATTCAGGCGAATAAAATCAAACTAAAAGAGAAACTGATTACTACTACGGCAAAGCAAGAAAAACTGTTGAGCAACGATATGTATATTAATCAGGTTAAGGTTAATAAACTAACAAAAGAATTGACAGTTTTAAAAGCAGATTATGCCAAAATGATCTTGAAATCATACAAAAGTCGTTCTGAACAAAGTAGAGCAATGTTTATTTTATCTTCAGAAAATTTTTTGCAAGCTTATAAAAGAGCACAATATTTAAAACAATATACTAATTTCAGAAAAAATCAAGGTTTAGAAATTCAATCTAAAACAAATGAATTAGTTGATTATAATGCGAGATTAAATGGGCAAAGACAGGTTAAGAAGAAGATCATTGCAGAAAATGAAAAGGAGAAACAAAGTTTAGAAGTTGAAAAGAAAGAACAACAAAAGTTAGTTAATTCTATCAAGAAAGATAAAGGTAAAATCTTAGCAGACATAAGAGCGAAACAAAGCGAGTCAAAAAGAATTGACAGACAAATTGATCGTTTAATTCGTGAGGCAATTGCCGAAGCAAATAGAAAAGCAGCATTAGAAAGAGCAAAAGAAAATAATTCAAGTACAGCGGCGGCGGCAAAAGCTCCGGTTTCATCATCAAAAATTGAGTTAACACCAGAAAATAAAATTTTAGCTGCCGACTTTAAAGCAAATAGAGGAAGATTGCCTTGGCCGGTTGAAAAAGGATTTATTTCTCAAGGATTTGGAGACCAGCCGCATCCATTATATAATTCTGTGACGATTCATAATAATGGAGTCGAAATTACTACAGAATCCGGATCCAGCGCAAGAGCAGTTTTTGCAGGTGAAGTAACCAGTGTAATTGTTTTATCTCCGATAAATAAAATGGTAATTATTCAACATGGAGATTATTTCTCAGTGTATCAGAATTTAAGTTCTGTAAGTGTAGATAAAGGAGATAAAGTTACTATTAAACAAAGTATAGGTAAAATTAGAACAAGCCCGGAGACAGGAAAAACAACAATGAAATTTTGTATTTCGCAAAACTCAACATACGCTGATCCAAGAGGCTGGATTCAAAACAGATAAAAAAAGGGAGCTTATTTAGCTCCCTTTTTTATGATTGAAATATACTTAATCATATTGTTCTAAAAAGTATTTAACAACATCAGTAGTTGTAACAATACCTTTTAATTCTCCGTTGTCGACTACTGGTAAAGCGTGGAATTCTTCTTTCACGAAGATTTCGGCTAAATCCCTTATTATAGTATTTGATGAAACGGTTTTGGGTTTTGAAGTCATAACCTGTGAAATAGTTAACATATCAAGAATAGCTTCGTCAGCTCCGTCCTGACCTTCAAATAAAGCTCCAAAAGTCAATCGGTTTATGTCTGTACGACTTATAATACCAGTTACTTCTTTTCCTTTAATAATGGGAATGTGACGAATTGTGTTTTGTTTTAGTTTTTCAACTACTTTTCTCAGATCATCATTTTCATTTGCAGTAATGACGCTTTTGGTCATAATGTGGCTTATTGGTTCTCTCTTTTTCATAATAAATGTGTTGTTATATTTAACTCAAATATGTAGAATAAATCTGATAAAAAGTATGATTTTTATCATTCGTTTTATCAGGAAAAAACACTAAAGCAAAAACGGGATTTGGTATGATTTTGTTAGAAAAAGTACTCAAAATGAAACAAAATTTGGCTAGAATGCAAAAATGATCCTATTGTTCATTTGAAATTGTATTGATTGAAATTTAAAAATAGTATTTTTGCATTATGGAAACAAATAGACAGAAAAAAATAGGCGGTGTCATCCAAAAAGATTTGGTTGATATTTTGCAAGGTGAAGTGCGAAAAAACGGAATTAGTAATTTGGTAATTTCGGTATCCAAAGTTAGTGTTACTTCAGATTTATCTGTGGCAACAGTGTATTTAAGCATTTTCCCTCAAGATAAAGCAAAAGAAACTTTAGAAGGTATAAAATCAAATACGACCTTAATTAAACACGATTTGTCTCAGCGCGTGCGTTTGCAATTGCGTCGTGTACCAAATTTGGTATTTTTTATCGATGACTCTTTAGATTATATCGAAAAAATCGACAATGCTTTATCAAATAGAGAAAACCCAATTGAGAATCGTGATCTTTTAGAAAAAAGAAGAAAATCATAAATTGAATTTCCCCCTTTACATAGCCAAACGTTATATTTTTAGCAGAAGTAAAAACAATGCTATTAATATCATTAATCGCATTGCCAGCATGGGAATTATTGTTGGCACAATGGCTTTGTTTGTGGTTTTGTCCGTTTTTAGCGGATTAAAAGTGTTCAGTCTTTCGTTTACAAATGAAATAGATCCGGATTTAAAAATTACCAGTACTTTAGGTAAATCCTTTTTAGTTACACCGGATCAGGAAAGTCAGATAAAAAAAATTGATGGTGTTGTTTTATACACTAAAATTATCGAAGAACGTGTTTTGTTTTTGTTTAAAGACAAGCAAAAAGTAACCTATCTAAAAGGTGTTGATCATAATTATCCTGTGGTTAACGATATCAGAAAAAAACTTTTTAACGGACAATGGCTAAAACCGGACACTTATCAAGTTGTGATAGGATATGGTATTTCGCGTGATTTTTCGTTAGGAATTCTTGATTTCGAAAATCCGTTGCAGATATTTGCTCCCAAACCTGGAAAAGGCGGTATAGAAAATCCGGATGATGCATTTAATAAAACAGATGTTTTGCCGGTTGGAATTTATTCTATCAGCGAAGATTTGGATTCAAAATATGTGTTTGCCGATTTGGGTTTAGCTCAGGAATTATTAATGTACAAACCCAATCAGATTTCAGGCATCGAATTTAATTTGAAAGATGATGCAGATGAAGCAGCTATTGGAGCAAAGCTCAAAGGAATCTTTCATAATAAAATTACAATTAAAAACAGAGCGCAGCTTAACGAATCTTTGTATAAGATGCTCAATACTGAAAATATTGCTGTTTATCTGATTTTTACTTTGGTAATTATTGTAGCACTTTTTAACTTAATCGGAGCTTTAATAATGATGATTTTAGAGAAAAAAGGAAACCTGAAAACTCTTTTTAATCTTGGAACAGAAATCAATCATTTACGAAAAATATTTTTGCTTCAGGGAACTTTGTTGAGTGTTTTTGGAGGGTTAATTGGGCTTCTTTTAGGAATCATTTTAGTTGTTCTACAACAAAAGTATGAGATGATTATGCTTACGCCAACTTTGGCTTATCCGGTAGTTTTTAATTTAGAAAATGTTCTTATTGTTATGGGAACTATTGTTTCACTTGGTTTTGTGGCATCATTGATTGCAAGTAGCCGAGTAAGTAAAAAGCTGTTAGATTAGTATTTCTACTCAAAAAATATTACCTATATTTATAGTCTCAAAATCTACAGTTTATGATTGTTTCTGCCTAATCCTATTTTATTTTTTCAAATAATTAGGATACTTACGTTTATTTTCTCGAGTTCAGATTATTACATCTGGACTAATTTTATCATTTATCCTAACATATCATGACAGAAACTACAATAAAGAAAAGTTTATTTTCTAAAATTTTCACTACATTAAAACAGGCAATCAAAGGAGATGAATCTTTTGATTATACAGCCGGAAGCATCAAAAAAGCAGTTATTCTATTAGCCATTCCGATGGTTTTAGAAATGATGATGGAATCGGTTTTTGCCTTAGTCGATTTATATTTCGTAGGACATTTAGAGCATAGCAGTTTTGCCATTCAAACCGTTGGATTAACAGAATCTGTACTTGCCATAATATATTCATTAGCAATAGGAATGAGTATGGCTGCAACCGCAGTTGTAGCCAGACGTATAGGCGAAAAAGACCCTGTCGCTGCCTCAAAAGCAGGAATGCAGGCTATTCTTGTTGCATGCGTTGTTAACAGTATTATGAGCGTTTTTGGAGTTATATACGCCAAAGATATTCTGCTGTTTATGGGCGCATCTGTAGATGCGGCAGAACACGGTTATAGATTTACGCAAATTATGATAGGCTCAAGTTTGTGTATTATGCTTTTGTTTTTGATTAACGGAATTTTTCGTGGAGCAGGAAATGCCGCAATTGCAATGAGAAGCCTTTGGTTAGCCAATATTTGCAATATTATTTTATGTCCGATACTTATTAATGGTTTTGGTCCAATTCCGGCCTTCGGATTAATTGGTGCAGCTTTAGCTACTACTTTAGGAAGAAGCATTGGAGTGTTGTATCAAGTTTATCACTTATTTTCAGGAAATGGAGTTTTGAAGATAAAGATCTCTTATTTTGTTCCTGATTTTATACAAATAAAAGCATTGATAAAAATCGCTGCTCCGGGAATTTTACAATTTGTAATTGCATCTTGCAGCTGGATTTTTCTGGCGCAGTTGGTTGCCACAACTGGAGGAGATCATGGTTCGGCGGGCTATCAAACGGCCCTGAGAATTATGATGTTTTTTATACTTCCGGCTTGGGGATTAAGTAATGCGGCAGCAACTTTGGTTGGGCAAAACTTAGGAGCAAAACAAATCGAGCGTGCAGAGAAATCAGTATATACAACAGCAAGATATAATGTCATTTTTATGGCAAGCATTATGGTGATTACCTTAGGTTTTGGTCAATATATTATTTCGTTTTTTACCAATGATGAAATAGTAAAAGCCATTGCAGTAGAAGCTTTGCAAATTATGAGTATTGGATTTATCTTTTACGGAATCGGAATGGTTTTGATTAATACATTTAATGGAGCAGGAGATACCTGGACACCAACCGGAATTAATTTCTTTGGTTTTTGGCTGTTCCAGATTCCGCTAGCGTATGCATTAGCAAAACATTTTAATATGGGACCAACAGGTGTTTTCATTGCAATTCCGGTTGCAGAAACCGCTATAACTCTCGCTGGGATTTTCTTTTATAAAAGAGGAAAGTGGAAAAGAGTTCAAGTATAGTTTATAATAAAAAAAGACCTTCAATTTTGAAGGTCTTTTTTGTTAAGATTTTTGCCAAAGTTTTAAACTGCGACTATAATTATATTTTAAACAAATTCATATTCTGCATAAACCTGTTCAATTTCTTTCATAATAGTGAATAAATCTTCAGGTGCATCAGTTGTAACTAATTTTTGTTTGAATTCTTTAAAAGAGTGAATTCCTTTAAAATAATTGGTATAATGACGACGCATTTCTACAATTCCCAAACGTTCACCTTTCCATTCCATAGACCACATTAAATGGTTTCTGGCAGCTTCAACACGATTAACAACAGTTGGAGCAGGTAAGTGCTCTCCGGTTTTAAAGAAATGTTTGATTTCGTTAAAAATCCACGGATAACCAATCGCGGCACGACCAATCATGATTCCGTCAATACCGTATTCATTTTTATATTTTAATGCTTTTTCAGGACTGTCGATATCGCCATTTCCAAAAATTGGCATTGTAATTCTAGGATTGTTTTTTACACGTGCAATATGCGACCAATCGGCGTGACCTTTATACATTTGTGCACGAGTTCTGGCGTGAATCGTCAAAGCTTGAACACCAATGTCTTGTAATCTTTCGGCAACTTCGTCAATATTAATCGAGCTATCGTCCCAACCTAAACGTGTTTTTACAGTAACCGGTAAATCAGTACTTCTAATCACGGCTTTTGTTAAACGAACCATCAAATCAACATCTTTCAAAACTCCGGCTCCGGCACCTTTACAAACTACTTTTTTTACCGGACATCCAAAGTTAATATCAACTAAATCAGGTTTTACCGTCGAAACAATTTTAGACGAAAGCGCCATTGCTTCTTCGTCTCCACCAAAAATCTGAATTCCAACCGGACGTTCGTAATCAAAAATATCCAACTTCATTCTACTTTTGATAGCATCACGAATTAATCCTTCTGATGAAATAAATTCAGAATACATTAAGTCAGCGCCATGCGTTTTGCATAATCTGCGAAACGGTGGATCACTCACATCTTCCATCGGAGCAAGTAGTAAAGGAAATTCGGGTAATTCTATGTTGCCAATCTTGACCATCTTCAATATTTTGTGCAAAATTACAACATTTAGTTCAATTCACAACAAAACATTAAAAGCTTGATTTTGAGGAGTAATTTTAAACCATATAAGTAATATAAGTTCATTTAATTAAAGCGCAATTTACGCAATCTTTTACATGAACTTATATTACTTATATGGTGAAAAAAAACTAGATGGTCGTTTTTCTGTAATCGAAAAACCGAATTGGTTTTCGGCTCATAGGGTTAAAAACTAACGGATTTAATGTTTCTTTTGAGGCGAATTCAATCTTGGGAGTTACTCGTAGTTTGGCTCTAAAGTGATCTTTGATTTCCTGTAAAAATTCTGGAGTTTGGCTTTTAACGGCAATTTTTATCACGATTTCATCAGTGCCTAAATCATTGGTAGAAATTTCGATAATATGATTTTCGATATTATCAAAACCACTCAAAACATCATTCATCGCTGGCGGATAAAGAGTTGTGCCTTTATATTTAATCATGTGTTTTTTACGGCCAATAACCGGACCAACACGCAAAGTATTTCTTCCGCAAGCGCAAGGCTCACTATGCAATTGAACGACATCACCGGTTTTAAAACGCAATAAAGGCATCGCTTCAATCCCTAAAGTAGTAAAGGTTAATTCCCCGATTTCTCCGTTTTTTACCGGAATATTATTTTCATCCAAGACTTCAACAATAATTAATTCCGGATGATGATGACCGCCAATTCCGTGTTCACATTCGGTAAAAGCCGTACTCATTTCTGTAGAAGCATAAGTAGAGAATAACTTAATATTCCATTTATCTTTGATTTTTTCAGATAAAGTATTCATCGAAAAATCCTGATTTCGTAAAGATTCCCCAATACAAATAGCACCTTTTATACTTGAATTATTATAATCGATTCCATGAATTTCGGCATATTCAATTAACTTCAATAAAAATGATGGAACGGTAATTAAATAACTGGGATTATATTTTAAAATCGAATCCCATTGCATTTCCGGAATTCCGGCTCCAACACGAATTACGCCAACTTTTAGTTTCTTAATCCAAGAAAATAAGCCAAACCGGCCATAAATTTTCGGTCAATTGTAGTCATTAATTGTACCACATCGCCTTCAGCAATCCCAGCGCAGGCAAATGAAATTGCTTCATTATAAGCCAATCTGTCCAGGTCAGTATCGGTTAAACCAAAAGTAACAGGATCGCCTAAAGTACCAGAAGTCGTGGCATAATCGATAATTTTATGTTGCGGAACACACAAAAAATCATCATTGTATTGTTGTAAATCTTCTTTGTAGTTACAGGTAAATGTTGTAAATCTTCGAGTGTTTTAATTTTCGAAATATCAATATTTTGTCCTGCAAAAAGTCTTTTGTAAAAAGGAGAATTTTGACTG